>NZ_JASJVS010000038.1:0-42892 GCF_035019605.1 Undibacterium sp. 5I2
ACCACCACCACCACCACAGGCAGTCAGAAGAGCGGCGAGACACAGCGGAACAAAGAGAATTTTCATGAATGGGCAATCTGGCAGCAATGCGTCGATGTCAGGACAAGTGCCCTGATGCAAAGTTAATTGTATAGCAATCTATCGAGTGTATCGCGCGTCAGGCAAAAAAAATTGCCCTCGCTACAACAGTAGGCGAGGGCAATCTTTGTGTGCGCTGACTGCCGCACACGAACTGAATTAAATTAAATCACGATGGTCTGATGCTCAGCACCGACACGCGCACGGATTTCGCCGATGCGGCTGACCGTCTCGCCGGAAGCCGTGAGATGAGCGATGGCTGCGTCAGCCTGATCGGCGGCGACGATGACAACCATGCCGATACCGCAGTTGAACACCCGGTGCATTTCCGCATCGGCGACGCCGCCATGCTGCTGCAACCAGGTAAACAACGGTGGCATGACCCAACTGTCTTTATGTAATACGGCGGTGAGCGTATCACCCAACACGCGCGGCACATTTTCGACCAAGCCACCGCCGGTGATATGCGCCATGCCTTTGACTTCCATCGCTTCGAGCAGCGCCAGCAGCGGCTTCACATAGATACGCGTCGGTGCCATGAGCGTGTCGCCCAGCGTGCGGCCATGGAAATCGCCTTGCAGATCAGGTTGGGCCACTTCGATGATCTTACGGACCAAGGAAAAACCATTGGAGTGAATACCGGAGGAAGCCAAACCGAGGATCACATCACCGGGCATGATTTTGCTGCCATCGATGATTTTCGATTTTTCCACGGCACCGACGGCGAAACCGGCTAAATCGTATTCACCGTTCGGGTACATACTCGGCATTTCAGCCGTTTCGCCGCCGATGAGAGCGCAACCGGCTTGCTCGCAACCGAAGGCGACACCCTTGATGACGGCAGTGGCAGTGGCGACATCGAGTTTGCCGCAAGCGAAATAATCGAGGAAAAACAAGGGTTCGGCACCCTGCACCAGAATATCATTGACACTCATGGCGACCAGATCGATGCCGACCGTATCGTGTTTATTGAGATGAAACGCCAGCTTGAGCTTGGTGCCGACACCATCGGTACCGGAAACCAGCACCGGTTCTTTGAATTTTTTGCTGACTTCAAACATGGCGCCGAAACCGCCAATGCCAGCCATGACGCCTTCGCGCATTGTGCGTTTGGCAAAAGGTTTGATGGCATCGACCAAGGCGTCGCCGGCGACCATATCGACACCAGCGTCGGCGTAAGAGAGAGAAACAGAAGGAGAAGTGCTCATGATAGTCGTCAGTAGGGGCTTGAGGCGGTAAAATAGAGGAAGGGCCGGAAAAACGCCGGCAACAACGCTATTTTAACAAAATGACCGCATCTTGACCGATATTTGGACAAGACGTGATAAAACAATGATTTTACTGACTTTCATTCCGACTCTCTGACCATGCCTTTTTCTTTTTCAAGCGAACAAAAACAATCGCTGCTGTGGCTGCTGCTCGGTGCCGCTCTGCTGAGCTTGTTCGCTTTACTCGGCCCGGTACTGATGCCCTTCATCGTCTCGGCGATTCTGGCTTACGTGCTCAACCCTTGGGTCGACAAACTGTGCGCGCTGCGGCTGCGCCGCTTGCGTCTGCCGCGCGCCGTGGCGGCGAGCTTGCTGATCGTATTCGTCATGGCGTCGGGCTTGGCGATGCTGCTCATTATCGTGCCTATCCTGCAGCAGGAAGCACCGCAGTTACAAGCCCAAATTCCACGCTTCTTCGACAAGTTTGATCAAGTCATCGCCCCCCTGCTGGCCAAATATGGCTACACCATCCGCCTCGACAGTACCGGCATCAAAGCCTTGTTAGCCGAACAAATGGCCGGCAGCGGCGATGTCATCGGCAAAGCCATCCTCTCCTCGATCCGCGTCGGCGGTACGGCAGTGCTCGGCATGGTTGCCAATCTGTTGTTAATTCCCATCGTTTTATTTTATTTGTTGCTCGATTGGCATCCATTGATGCAGCGACTGGCGAATTTCATCCCGCGCCGCTTTGTGCACGGTGCCACCGCTGCCATCATCGAAGTTGATGATATCTTGGCGCAATACTTGCGCGGCCAAATTCTGGTCATGTTGGTCTTGGCGGCCTATTATTCGATCGCACTGTCGATCGCGCGCTTCGATCTGGCCTTACCAGTCGGTCTCATCACCGGTTTTTTGGTGTTCATTCCCTACCTCGGTTATGGCTTGGGCTTGGCGCTGGCCTTGGTTGGCGCGATTTTACAGTTCAACGGCTTCGAGGGTTTGCTCGCGGTCGCGATCATTTACGGCATCGGCCAAGTGCTGGAATCATTTTTCCTCACCCCGCGCTTGGTCGGCGAACGGATCGGTCTGAACCCGCTGACGGTAATTTTCGCCCTGATGGCGTTCGGCCAGTTATTCGGCTTCATCGGCGTGCTGGTGGCCTTACCGGCCTCGGCCATTATTTCCGTCGCCGTGAAACACTTACGCATTGCCTACCTTAACAGCTCTTTTTATCGCCAGTCATGAGGCAATTACTATTAGATCTTGATGCGCAAAAACTGCCATCGCTGACCACCTTCGTGGTCGGACAAAACGCTGAACTCGCGCAATTGCTCGATTTATTTTCCCAGCGTATCGCCAGCCAGTATGGCGAGCGCTCGGTCTATTTATGGGGTCAGGCCGGGGCCGGTAAAACACATTTACTACATGCCTTGGCCGATGATGGCGCGGCGCGTTACATTCCTTTCAATGCCCCCGAGAGCGCGTTCGACTTCAGCGAAGAGGTCAGCCTCTACCTGATTGACGATTGTGATTTACTCTCGCCGCTCAATCAGATCGCCGCATTCAATCTGTTCAATGAGGCGCGCGCCCATGGTGGCTTTCTGATTGCGGCCGGTAATCACCCGCCAATGATACTCACGGTACGCGACGATTTACGCACGCGTTTGGGCTGGGGCTTGATTTATCAGCTGCACGGACTGACCGACGAAGATAAAATCGACGCTTTGGAGCGTTCTGCGCATGCGCGTGGCATTCAATTGTCTGCCGGCGTGTTACCCTACCTGATTACGCACTATCAGCGCGACATGAGTTCGCTGTCGGCCATGCTCGATCACCTCGACCATTACTCATTGGTGACGAAACGGCCGATCACTCTGCCGCTGCTGCGCGAATTAATGCTGCAACAACAGCCCTGAACAAGAACCGGAACATGCGCGACTTAGCCTTATTCGACCTCGACCACACCCTGCTCCCCATCGATTCCGATTATGAATGGGGGCAGTTTTTATGCCGCGTCGGCGCCGTCGACGCCGCGCTTTTCGCCGCCCGCAATGCCACTTTCTTCGCCCAATACCAGGCTGGTACGCTCGACCCGGTCGAGTATCTGGAGTTCGCACTCGGCACGCTGGCACAGTTTCCACGCCCGCGACTCGATCAGTTGCACGCGCAATTCATGCAAGAAGTGATACAGCCGGCGCTGCTGCCGGCCGCGTTCGACTTGCTGCAGCGGCATCGCGATGAGGATGATCTCATCGCCATCATCACCGCCACCAACCGCTTCGTGACCGCACCGATCGCCGCCGCGCTCGGGGTTACGCATTTGCTGGCGGCCGAACCGGAAGGCTATGAAACCGGTACGCTGAGCGGAAAACTGCTCGGCGTGCCGACTTCCGGGCGCGGTAAAGTAATCCACCTGCACGACTGGTTAGCCAGCCGCGGCACCAGCTTGGAGGCTTTCCCGCGCAGTTATTTTTACAGCGATTCGCACAACGATATCCCTTTACTCGAGGTCGTGACCAATCCGGTCGCCACCAACCCGAATGCCAGTTTGCGCGCCCATGCGTTGGCACACGGCTGGCCTCAAATCAACCTGTACCCGCAATGATCAAGAAATTTATTCGCAAAATCCTCGGCGTGAGTAATCCGACTGAGTCTGGCCAAGCCAACCGCAAGCCGACCGTACTCTCGGCCAAAGAACACGGCATCAACCCGCAGTTGGTGTCGGCCAATGCGCTGCGTGTGACGCAAACGCTGCAAGACAATGGCTATAAGGCTTTCGTGGTCGGCGGCGCGGTGCGTGATTTACTCACCGGCGTCAAGCCCAAAGATTTCGACATCGCCACCAATGCCACGCCGGAACAAGTCAAACGCCTGTTCCGCCGCGCCTTCATCATCGGCCGACGGTTTCAAATCGTGCATGTGATGTTCGGCCAGGATTTGCTCGAAGTGACCACCTTCCGCGGTCCATCCAACGAAGCGGCACCGAAAGACGAGCATGGCCGCGTCTTGCGTGACAATACCTTCGGCGAACAACACGACGATGCCGTGCGCCGCGACTTCACCGTCAATGCCATGTATTACGATCCAGCTACCGAAACCGTGCTCGATTATCACGGCGGTATGAAAGACATACGCAAAAAAGTCTTGCGCATCATCGGCGTGGCCGAAGCGCGCTATCGTGAAGATCCGGTACGCATGCTGCGCGTGGTCCGCTTTGCCGCCAAATTACAATTCAGTATCGATGCTGCGACCCGTGCGCCGATCGCCGTCATGGCACCTTTGATCAATAATGTGCCGGCCGCGCGCGTGTTCGATGAAATGCTCAAACTGCTGACCAGCGGTCATGCGATGGCTTGCCTGCAGCAATTGCGCAAAGAAGGCTTGCATCATGGTTTGATGCCGCTGCTCGACGTGGTGCTGGAACAACCGCATGGCGAAAAATTCGTCACGCTGGCACTGGCCAATACCGATGAACGCGTCTTGCAAGGCAAACCGGTGTCACCAAGCTTCCTGTTCGCCGCCCTGCTGTGGCACCAAGTGGTGGAAAAATGGGATGCCTACAAAGCCGCCGGTGAATTCTCGATACCGGCACTGCACTTAGCCGCCGACGATGTACTCAATACTCAAACCGATGCACTGGCCATACAGCGTAAGGTCGGCGCTGATATGCGCGACATCTGGGCGATGCAGCCGCGCTTTGAAAAACGGATCGGCAAAACGCCGTACAAAGTGCTTGAGCATCCGCGCCTGCGCGCCGGTTACGATTTTCTGTTATTGCGCTGCGCTTGCGGTGAAATCGAGGCCGAAATCGGTACTTGGTGGACTGATTTCATCAACGGCAATGAAGACCAGCGCGAACAGTTAATTCAGAGTAAACCGAAAACACCGGCCGCCGCCGGTCCGGCCAAAAAACGCAAGCCGCGCCGCCGCAGCCCGGCCGCCAGCACGCCGGCAGAATGATTACCACGTATATCGGAATCGGTGCCAATCTCGGTGCCGCCGCCGACATGGTGACGCATGCCTTGGCCGAACTGGCACGCTTGCCCGGCGTACAGCTGCTGCAGGCTTCGCCGCGTTACGCCAGTGCACCGGTCGACGCCGTCGGTGATGATTACGTTAATGCCGTCGCCGCCTGCGCTACCACGCTGAGCGCCGAGGCTTTGTTAGCGAGCTTGCAGGCGCTGGAACTGGCTTGCGGCCGCGAACGCTCATATCGCAATGCCCCACGCACGCTCGACCTCGACATTCTGCTCTACGGCCAGCAGCACATCGTCAGCGCACACTTAGTTGTGCCGCATCCGCGCCTGTGTCAGCGCGCCTTCGTGCTACGGCCTTTGCTCGATCTGGCACCGGATATTGTCATCCCCGGGCAAGGCCCGGCACAAAGCTTTTTGGCCGGCGTCGCCTCGCAACGTATTCGCCTGCTTGAGCGCGCACACTGAATTTCCTCCACCAACCGGCAAGGCCCGCACATGCACATCCCCGTAATCTGGCAAACTGTAGGCTTGCTGGCTCTGTCAAATGTCTTCATGACTGTGGCGTGGTACGGCCATCTTAAAAATCTGGCCGGCAAGGCTTGGTGGGTCGCCGCACTGATCAGTTGGAGCATCGCGCTATTTGAATACTTGTTACAAGTACCGGGCAACCGTATCGGCTACACCGAATACAGCTTGGCGCAGTTGAAGATTTTGCAGGAAGTGATCACGCTCGTGGTATTTGTGCCGTTTGCCATGCTGTATATGGATCAGCCGTTCAAACTCGACTTTGTTTGGGCCGGGCTGTGCATGGTCGGCGCCGTATATTTTATTTTCAGAAACTGAGCTGTGCCCAGCGCGCACATCGAAGGTAAGCAATCAACCGCTGTCAGATCATAAACAAACCGACGACAGCATTACTTTGGAGTAGATAATGGCTAACTATTTGGAAGACCGCAAAGCGGTCAGCGTTCCATCCCTGCTGCAGATGCGCGCACAGGGTGACAAAATCACCATGCTCACCTGTTATGACGCCAGCTTTGCGGCGCTGATGGATCGTTGTGGCGTCGAGGTTTTGCTGATCGGTGATTCACTCGGCATGGTTTGTCAGGGGCATAACTCGACCCTGCCGGTGACGCTGGCCGATATTGCCTACCATACCGCAGCGGTGGCACGTGGTAACAACAAAGCCTTGCTGGTGGCCGATATGCCGTTCGGCAGTTATGCCACTCCCGAGGCCGCCTATGCCAATGCCGTACAACTGGTACAAGCCGGTGCCCAAATGGTAAAACTCGAAGGCGGCACCTGGCTGGTGCCGGTAATTCGTTTTCTTACCGAGCGCGCGATTCCGGTGTGCGCCCACCTCGGTTTGACACCGCAATCGGTGCATCAACTCGGTGGTTATAAAGTGCAAGGCAAAACCTCGGCAGCGGCCGATTTACTCAAAGCCGAAGCACTGGCAGTACAAGCGGCCGGGGCGACGCTGCTGGTGCTCGAAGCCATTCCTGCAGCCTTAGGCAAGGAAGTCACCGACAGCCTGAGCATTCCTACCATCGGCATTGGGGCTGGCGTCGATTGCTCCGGCCAAGTATTGGTCATGCATGACTTGCTCGGCGTCTTCCCCGGCCATAAGGCGCGTTTCGTGAAAAACTTCATGGATGGCCAAACCAGCATCGATGCGGCCGTGCTGGCCTACGTCAGCGCCGTAAAACAGCAGAGCTTTCCGGCCGCTGAACACAGCTTCTGAACATGGAAATCGGCGCGGCGGTTCGGCAAGCCTTGTTCCTGTTATTAACAGGAGATGCAGACTTATGGACCATCATCGCCGTCACGCTGAAAACCTCACTGATCGGCCTGTGTCTGGCACTGGCACCGGCCATCGTCGGCGGCTACCTGATCGCCAGCCATCGCTTTGCCGGCCGCCGTATTCTGATTTGGCTGGTGCAGGCAGCCTTATCGCTGCCGACCGTACTAATCGGTTTGTTATTGTATTTACTGCTGAGTCGGCAAGGCCCGCTTGGCAATTGGCACTGGTTGTTCAGCCAATCCGGCATCATCGCCGGGCAAGCGCTGATTGCCATACCGGTGCTGACTGCCTTCACCCTCAGCGCGGTGCAGGCGGCTGATCCACGCTTGGCAGAAACCGCCGTTACACTCGGTGCCACACGCTGGCAAGTGATGGTGAAAATTTTGTACGAAGTACGCTTCGGTGTGATGGCGGCGGTCATCAACGGTGCCGGCCGGGTGTTGTCGGAAGTCGGTTGCGCCATGATGGTCGGTGGGAATATCGCTGGCGTGACCCGCACCATCACGACGGCAATTGCACTCGAAACCAGCAAGGGCGAATTCGCCGCCGGGATTGCCTTGGGCCTGGTGCTGATCGTGCTGGCCTTGCTGCTCAATGCCGCCCTCATGCTCTTGCAAGGCGATACCAGTCACGCGGAGCAAGGACAATGAAGCCCTTGCTACACTTGCGAGAAATCCGCAAATCCTTCGGCACGCGTCGCTTGCTCGACATCGAAGAACTACGCATCGCCCATGCTCAGACTTACATACTGACGGGCATGAATGGCAGTGGCAAAAGCAGTTTGCTGCGCATCTTGGCCGGCCTCGAGAGCGCCAGCATCAGCAGTTGTCACTACGATGGCCAAGCCTGTGCGCTTACCCCCTACCCGCGCCGGCTGCGCCAAGAAGTCGTCTATGTGCATCAGCATCCCTTGATGTTTTCCGGCAGCGTGGCCGCCAACATCGCCTATGGTTTGCGTTTGCAGGCCGCGCCGGATTGCGCGGCGCGCGTCGAACAAGCGATGGATTGGGCTGGCGTTATGCATTTACAAGATCAGGCCGCGAGCACGCTGTCGGGCGGCGAAAAGCAACGCGTCGCACTGGCACGCGCCTTGGTGCTGCGACCGCGCTTGCTGCTGCTCGATGAACCGACTGCCAACCTCGACGGCAGCGCACGCGAACAAGTCATCGCCCTACTCGCCACTTTAACCACGGCCGGCAGCAGCGTGGTCTTGGTTTGCCACGACCGCGAATTGATTGCCCTGCCCGACGTGCAGCGTTGGAAATTACGCGACGGTCAGCTCGAAATGCGTTAAGGAGACGCAGCTTGCATGCGGTACAAGGAGGTAGATTAAATTCTGCGCTTCCTTAACACCATCTATATACTGACGCCCGCGCTCTTTGCACTATCTTGATATGGCACTGTCTATGCTGTCGATTCCCACCCATGCGGTGCTAACGACAGGATTTTTTCATGAACCACGCCTTACCAATGCTGGCGCTGTGCGCCACGCTGTTTGCCACTGCTGCTGCGGCGGCCGACGAAGTCAAAGCCGAGACCGAACTGAGCTTTAATGCTGCCCTGACGAGCGACTACCGCTATCGTGGCATCTCGCAAACTCGTCTGCAAGCGGCGGCACAAGGCGGCGCCGATATCAACCACAATCCCAGCGGTTTGTATGCCGGCACCTGGTTATCGACGATCAGCTGGATCAAGGATACGCCGGCGGCTGGCAGCACACCACTGGAATGGGATGTGTACGTCGGTAAAAAGGGCCAGATCAATGCCGCGCTTTCTTATGATGTCGGCTTGCTCGGCTATCTCTATGTGCATAACCATCTCGATCAAGTCGGCCTCAATGATGCCAATACCTTGGAAATTTACGGCCAAATCGGGGTCGGCCCGGCTTATCTGAAGTACTCGCACGCGAGCACACCTTTGTTCGGTCTGGTCGACAGCAAACACAGCGGCTATCTCGATGTTGGTGCCAACATCGACCTGCGCCCCGGGCTGGTCCTCAATCTGCATGTCGGTTACCAGAAAGTCCATGGGATCAACAGCGCTGTCGCCAGTTACCATGATTTCAAAATCGGCCTGTCACAAGAAGTCACGCAACTCGACGGCGCGGTACTCAGCATCGCAGCGGTAGGCACGAATGCTGATCAGACCTTTTATGCTTCCCCGGTCAATGGCAAATTCATGGGTAAGAACGCACTGGTTCTGATGCTGAGCAAAAGCTTCTGACGGCAACATCGTCGCGGTAGTAAGGCGCGCTGGGCGTTTACACAATCTTTACACCACAGCGCCCAAGCTATACGACATCTTTACCGACGTTTGCTTATTGTGTGCTGACTGTCACCACTCTCACGGAGTCCTTATGGAATTTTTATACTTGGCCGGCATCGCCGTGTTCGCCGCCAGCAGCTTTGGCCTGATTGCCGGCTGCAGCCTGCTCGGAGGCGGCGTATGAGCCTGTTTCAACTGATCGCGGCCGTAGCCGCCGCCTTGTTGTTCATCTATTTGGTGTATGCCTTGCTCAAACCGGAGGCCTTCTGATGAACCATTCTGCTTTTTTCCAAATCGCCTTGTACATGACGGTGCTGACTATCCTGGCGGTGCCGCTGGGACGCTATATCAAGCAAGTCATGCAAGGCGAACGCAACCTGCTGACACGCTTGCTGCAGCCGCTGGAACGGCTGTTATACCGACTTGGCGGCATCCGCGCCGAGGAGGAAATGAGCTGGAAGCAGTATGCCATCGCCGTCCTCGCCTTCAACCTGCTCGGGGTGTTGGCGGTATATGGACTACAACGTCTGCAACTGCAACTGCCTTTGAATCCGCAAGCCTTCCCGGCAGTCAGCGTCGATTCCTCTTTCAATACTGCCATCAGCTTTGTCACCAATACTAATTGGCAAGGCTATACGCCGGAAGCGAGCATGAGTTATCTGACGCAGATGCTCGGTCTGTCGGTACAGAATTTTCTTTCTGCCGCCACCGGTTTGGCCGTTGCAATCGCCTTGATACGTGGCTTTGCACGTCACAGCATGGCTGGCATCGGCAATTTCTGGGTCGACCTGACACGCGGCACGCTGTACCTGCTGGTGCCGCTGGCCTTGGTGTTTGCCCTTGCTTTCATGAGCCAAGGCGTGATCCAAAATTTCAGCGCTTATGAAACCGCGCACACCGTGGAAAAACTCGCTTACAGCACGCCACAAGTCGACGCTGCTGGCACACCCATGCTCGATACCGCCGGTGCACCCTTGCTGCAAGCGCACAGCAGTACCACCCAGACTTTACCTATGGGTCCGGTGGCCTCGCAAGAAGCGATTAAAATGATCGGCACCAATGGCGGCGGCTTTTTCAACGCCAACTCGGCGCATCCGTTTGAAAATCCAACGCCGCTGACTAATTTTTTGCAAATGCTGGCGATTTTTCTGATCCCGGCCGCGCTCTGCATCAGCTTCGGTTTGATGGTCGGTGATGGGCGTCAGGGTTGGGCGATTTTCGCCGTCATGAGCGTCTTGTTTGTCGCTCTCGCCGGCACCGCCATGTATGCCGAACAACAGGGTAATCCCTTGTTCACGCAACTCGGCCTCGACCAAAGCATGAGCCTGATGCAAGCGGGCGGCAATATGGAAGGCAAGGAAAGCCGCTTCGGCATCGCCGCTTCGGGCTTGTTTGCCACCATTACCACGGCCGCATCCTGCGGTGCCGTCAATGCCATGCATGATTCCTTCACACCGCTGGGCGGCATGGTGCCACTGGTATTGATGCAGCTCGGGGAAGTAGTGTTCGGCGGCGTCGGTGCCGGTATGTACGGCATGTTGATTTTCGCGATTCTGGCGGTGTTTATCGCCGGCCTGATGATCGGTCGCACACCGGAATATTTGGGGAAGAAAATCGAAGCCTTCGAAATCAAGATGATCGCCATCACCATATTGATCGGCCCTTTGTTGGTGTTGGTCGGCAGCGCGCTGTCAGTCAGTCTGGCTGCTGGCGTGGCCGGCATCGCCAATCCCGGTGCACACGGTTTCAGTGAAATTCTGTATGCCTTCGTGTCGGCGGCGAATAACAATGGCAGCGCCTTTGCCGGTCTCTCCAGTAATACGCCGTATTACAACGTGATGCTGGCCATTGCCATGTGGTTTGGACGCTTCTGTATCATCATCCCGATTCTGGCCACCGCCGGCTCCTTGGCGCGCAAAAAACGCCTGACTGCTACCGCCGGCACACTGCCTACCCATGGTCCGCTGTTCGTCATGCTGCTGCTCGGTACCATCGTCATCGTCGGTGCCCTCACCTATATCCCGGCGCTGGCGCTCGGTCCGGTGGTCGAACATTTGATCATGCTGTCGCACTAGAATTTCAGAAAGCAAAATATGAGTCATACAAACGAACTGTCTTTGCTCACTGCGAGCATCGTCAAACCCGCGATGGTCGATGCCTTGCGCAAGCTGCAGCCGCAAATTCAAATGAAAAACCCGGTCATGTTTGTGGTCTACGTCGGCAGTATTTTGACCACAGCCCTGACGGTACAAGCCTTTATCGCCGAGGGTGAAGCGCCGGCCGGCTTCATCCTGGCGGTCAGCCTGTGGCTATGGTTTACGGTCTTGTTTGCCAACTTCGCCGAAGCCTTGGCGGAGGGGCGCAGCAAAGCCCAGGCGGAATCACTGCGCGGTGCCAAGCAAGATGTGCGCGCCAAAAAGCTCAATGTAGCCAAACGCGATGCGACGCAAATGCTGGTCAGTGGTGCCAGTCTGCGTAAGGGCGATATCATCTTGATCGAAGCCGGCGATGTGGTGCCGGCTGACGCTGAAGTGATCGAAGGCGTGGCCTCGGTCGACGAATCGGCGATTACCGGCGAATCGGCACCGGTGATCCGTGAATCGGGCGGCGATTTCAATGCCGTCACGGGCGGCACCAAGGTGCTGTCGGACTGGATCATCGTGCGCGTCTCGGTCAATCCCGGCGAGGCCTTTCTCGATCGTATGATCGCCATGGTGGAAGGGGCGAAACGTCAAAAGACCCCGAATGAAATCGCCCTGACCATTTTATTGGTGGCCTTAACGATTGTGTTTCTGCTGGCAACCGTCACCCTGCTGCCATTTTCGCAATTCGGTGTGCTCGCGTCGGGCGGCGGCCGGGCGGTCAGCATTACGGTACTGGTGGCCTTGTTAGTGTGCCTGATTCCTACCACCATCGGCGGCTTGCTGTCAGCCATCGGTGTCGCCGGTATGAGTCGTATGATGCAGGCCAATGTGATTGCCACTTCGGGCCGGGCGGTGGAAGCGGCCGGCGATGTGGATGTATTATTGCTCGATAAAACCGGCACGATTACCCTCGGCAATCGTCAGGCCTGTGCCTTTTATCCAGCACCGGGCGTGAGCGAAGATGAATTGGCCGATGCCGCACAATTGTCATCACTGGCCGATGAAACACCGGAAGGCCGCAGCATTGTGATTCTGGCCAAGCAAAAATTCGCGCTCCGGGAACGCGATATCGGCGCGCTCGGCGCGGTATTCATTCCCTTCACGGCACAAACCCGCATGAGCGGCGTCGATCTGCAGCAGGGCGGCGTGCAGCGTGCGATACGCAAGGGTTCAGTTGAAGCCACCCGCAGCTACTTTACCGCCCTCGGCCACAGCTTCCCGCTGGCTGTCACCGAACGGGTTGAGCAAGTGGCCCGTCAAGGCAGCACGCCTTTGGTAGTAATCGACGATCAACGCGTAATGGGTGTGGTCGAGCTCAAGGATATCGTCAAAGGCGGCATCAAAGAACGCTTCGCCGAATTGCGCAAAATGGGTATCAAAACCATTATGATCACCGGGGATAATCGCTTGACCGCGGCGGCGATTGCCGCTGAAGCTGGCGTCGATGATTTTCTGGCCGAAGCAACGCCGGAAGACAAACTCAAACTGATCCGTTCGTATCAAGCCGAAGGCAAACTGGTGGCGATGACCGGTGATGGCACCAATGATGCACCGGCCTTGGCCCAGGCCGATGTCGCCGTAGCGATGAACAGCGGCACCCAGGCGGCCAAGGAAGCCGGCAATATGGTCGATCTCGATTCTAACCCGACCAAGCTGATCGAGATCGTCGAAATCGGTAAGCAAATGCTGATGACGCGCGGCTCGCTGACGACCTTCAGTATCGCCAACGATGTGGCGAAATATTTCGCCATCATTCCAGCCGCTTTCGCCAGCACTTACCCGCAGCTTAATGCCCTCAACCTGATGCAGCTCAGCAGCCCGGCCAGCGCCATCATGTCGGCGGTGATTTTCAATGCCCTCATCATCGTGTTTTTAATTCCTTTGGCGTTAAAAGGAGTGAAATATCGCGCCCTCGGTGCCGCCCTGCTGTTGCGTCGCAATTTGCTGGTGTATGGTCTCGGCGGTCTGATCGTTCCCTTCATCGGCATCAAACTCATCGACCTCATCCTGACGCTGTTCGGTCTGGTATAAACAGGAATCATCATCATGAAACTCTTACGTCCCCTGCTGGTTTCCTTCTTCACCCTCTCTTGTCTCACCGGCTTACTGTACCCGCTGGTAGTCAGCGGCATCGGCCAAGTGGCCTTCAGTGATCAAGCCAACGGCAGCCTCATCATCGAGCATGGCAAGGTCGTCGGTTCACGCCTGATCGGCCAAAATTTTTCCGCTCCTGAGTATTTTTGGGGTCGGCCTTCGGCCGCCGGAACCTTTGCTTACAATGGTATGTCTTCCGGCGGCTCCAATCTGGGTCCGACCAATCCGGCCCTCAAAGCAGCGCTGGAAGAGCGCATCAAAGCGCTGCGCGCCGCCGATCCCAGTAATACCTTGGCGATTCCGGTCGACTTGGTGACGGCTTCCGGCAGCGGCCTCGACCCTGAAATCAGTCCGGCCGCAGCGGCCTATCAAATTGCTCGCGTCGCGCGGGCACGGGGCCGCAGTTCGGCGCAAATCACTGCACTGGTCGCCGAACACAGCGTCGGCCCGCAACTAGGCTTGTTCGGTGAAGCACGCGTGAATGTATTGGAATTGAATCTGGCACTCAATAAAATGCGGTAAGCTGCGCTAAGCTAAGTCCTACGCTGGTGCATAACTGCGCCGGCACCCGAATAATCCTACTATGATGAGCAGTAATGATGACCGCGCGCCCCGATCCCGATGCCTTGCTCGATAAAATTCAACGCGAAGAACACAAGCAGCAACGTGGCCGCTTAAAGATTTTTTTCGGTGCCTGCGCCGGCGTCGGCAAAACCTATGCGATGCTGGCGGCCGCCCATGCGCAAATCAAGACTGGTGTCGATGTCGTGGTGGGGGTAGTCGAAACGCATGGCCGCCAAGAGACCCTGCAAATGACGCGCGAGTTGACGCTGCTGCCGCTGCGACAGATCGAATACAAACAAAAATTTCTCGCCGAATTCGATCTCGACGCTGCGTTGGCGCGCCGCCCCGAGCTGATTTTGATCGATGAGCTGGCGCATTCGAATGTCGTCGGTTCGCGCCATGCCAAGCGTTGGCAAGATATCGAAGAATTACTGGTGGCCGGCATCGATGTCTATACCACCGTCAATGTTCAACATTTAGCCACGCTCAATGATGTGGTTGGCCAAATCACTGGCGTGCGCGTGTGGGAAACGGTACCCGATCAGTTTTTCGATTTAGCCGATGAAATTACCCTGGTCGATCTGCCACCCGATGAATTACTGCGGCGTTTGAAGGATGGCAAAGTTTATCTGGAACAGCAGGCGCAGCGCGCGGCGAAAAATTTTTTCCGTAAAGGTAATCTGATCGCCTTGCGCGAACTGGCGCTGCGGCGTACCGCCGATCAAGTCGATGTGCAAATGCGCGATTACCGCGCCGACCAAGCTATCAATCAAGTTTGGCAAGCCAAAGAGCGGCTGCTGGTCTGCATTGGTCCCGATGCCAGCGCCAGCAAGTTAGTACGCGGCGCGGCACGCCTGGCCGCGAGCTTGCGGGCCGATTGGATCGCCGTCTATGTCGAAACGCCGCAGTTACAAAATCTCGGCAAGGTACAGCGCGAAGCCATCGTCAAGACGCTCAAGTTGGCGCAGGAACTCGGAGCCGAAACGACTACTCTGGCCGGTGAACATCTGCCAACTTTATTACTCAGTTATGCCAGCAGTCGCAATGTTTCCAAGCTGGTGGTCGGCAAGTCGCTGCGCCCGCTGTGGCAACGCTTACTGCGTAACAGTTTGGCCGACGAACTGGCGAACCGCAGCAGCACGATCGATGTGGTGATGGTGGGGCATGACCAGGTGGTCGGCAGCAGTCGCGGCGGCATGGCGGCAGCCTATTTTTTAAGTGGAGAAAGCAAGACCCCGACCGGCATCCGCGCTTATTTGTGGAGCGCCGCACTGTGTCTCGCTGCCACCTTGGTCTGCGCCGGGCTGACACATATTTTTGATTTAGCCAATGTGGTCATGCTGTACTTGCTCACGGTGGTGTTCGTGGCGATACGCTTCGGCCGTGGCGCTTCGGTACTCGCCTCGTTTCTCAGTGTGGCGGCGTTTGATTTCTTTTTCGTGCCACCACGTTTTTCTTTCAGTGTCAGCGACAGCCAGTATTTATTCACTTTCGTGATCATGTTGGCCGTTTCTCTGACTATCAGTAATCTGATGGCCAATCTGCATTTTCAAGCACGCATCGCGCAGTCGCGCGAACGCCGCGCTGATGCGCTCTACACCATGACGCGTGCGCTCTCGGGGGCGCTGATGGTGGAACAAATTCTGGAAATCAGCATTGCCCATCTGGCACCGATTTTCCATGCCCGCATCGCCGTCTTGCTACCCGATAGTCATGAGAATGTACGCGACCCCATCGTCGCCGGCAGCCATGCCGCCGACTTGACAGAACTCGACAACAGCGTAGCGCAGTGGGTGTATCAACATGCCCAGCCGGCCGGGCTTGGCACGCCCACGTTGCCCTCGAATGCCGTGCTGTATTTGCCGCTACAAGCGCCGATGCGCACCCGCGGCGTGTTAGCCATTGCCCCGCTCGATCCCGAGCAAATTTTTCAACCGGAACAGCAGCAATTGCTCGATACCTTCGCCGGTCAGATCGCGCTGGCGCTGGAACGTGTCCATTATGTCGAGGTAGCGCAGGACGCCCTGCTCAACATCGAAGCCGAACGGCTACGCAATTCTCTGCTATCGGCCATTTCGCATGATTTGCGCACGCCACTGACCGCCATCGTCGGCTTGGCCAGCACCTTGCACGAGCAAAGCGAGCTGGCACCGGCCACGCGTGCCGAACTGAGCCGGGCGATTCACGAAGAAGCGCTGCGGATGAGCGGCTTGGTCGCCAATTTGCTCGATATGGCACGCTTACAATCAGGTAAAATTCAATTGAACAGCCAGTGGCAACCACTCGAAGAAGTGGTCGGCAGCGCACTGCGGGCCTGCCGCCATAGCCTCACCGGCTGGCCGGTAGAGACGCAGATTCCAGCCGATTTGCCACTGCTATACTTCGACGCAGTATTATTGGAACGGGTCTTGTGCAATCTGCTCGAAAATGCGGCCAAATACGGGGCCGGCAGCATCAGCGTCAGCGCCGCCAAACATGCCGCCGAAGTCTGGGTCAGTGTCACTGACCATGGCCCGGGGTTGCCGGTGGGGGTGCCTATTTTTGAAAAATTCACGCGCGGTACTATGGAATCAGCCAGCCCCGGCGTCGGCTTGGGCTTGGCGATTTGCGCGGGCATCATCAGCGCGCATGGCGGTAAAATATGGGCGGAAGATTTACCGGGCACGGATGGCCACTCAGGTGGTGCCCGCTTCTATTTTTCACTGCCACTCGGGAATGCTCCTGAAATAGAAACCGAATAGCCATGAGCGAAAGTAAAATTCACATTGTCTTGATCGAGGATGAAAAACAGATACGCCGTTTTCTCAGCGCCGCGCTGGAAGCCGAAGGCATGCAAGTGTATGAAAGTGAAACCGGCAAGCAAGGTTTGATCACTTGCGCCACGCGCAAACCGGATTTACTCATCGTCGATCTCGGCCTGCCCGATATGGATGGCATCGCCGTCATCCGCGATGTGCGCAGTTGGAGTGACGTGCCCATCATCGTCCTCTCGGCGCGCACCCTGGAACAAGAAAAAGTGGCGGCGCTCGATGCCGGTGCCGATGATTACCTGAGCAAACCGTTCGGCGCGGCAGAATTGATTGCGCGTATCCGCGCCCATATGCGTAGACGTCAGCCGCTCAATGCGCTGGCCGATGCGAATTTTATCTTCGGCGATATCGTTATCGATTTTTCCCTGCGCAGCGTCACACGGGCCGGGCTGGCCGTGCATCTGAGCCCGCTCGAATACCGGCTGCTGTGTGTTTTGGCACGCAACGCCGGCAAAGTCCTGACGCACCGTCAATTACTCAAGGAGGTATGGGGGCCGAACCACTCTGAGAGCAGCCACTATCTGCGTATTTATATGGCCAATCTGCGCCAAAAACTCGAGCAGCAACCGGCTCAGCCCAAGTACTTTCTGACCGAAACCGGGGTCGGTTATCGCCTGATCACGCAATAAGCGCCGCGCCTGCACTCACCAAGCTAACTCACTGTCATCGTAAGCATAAAAGCGCCCCGATTGCGCCGCCGTTTTAGCATCGATGACGGCCAGCATTTCCGCCGCCGCCACCAGCGCCGGACGCGCACCGGCACCGCCGCGAAACGGTTGCGACAGCGCCGAGCTGACGGTACCGGGATGCAGTGCCAGCAGCACCGCGTTGGGTGCGGTGCGACGCAATTCTATCGCAGCAGTTTTGATCAGCATATTGAGCGCCGCTTTCGAGGCGCGATAACTGTACCAGCCACCGAGACGATTGTCGCTGATGCTGCCAACCTTGGCCGACAGCAGCGCCATCACGCCGCGCTGCGGATCGAGCAAAGGGCTGAAATGCCGCATCAGCAGCGCCGGCCCGAAGGTATTGGCTTCGAAAGTAGCACGCAGTTGCGCATAACTGAGTTCGGCCAGTTTTTTCTCGGGCATGAATTGCTCGGTATGCAGCAGGCCGCTGGCATTGATGATCAGATGGAACGGGCCGCGCGTGCTGACGGCTGCGGCTGCCGCCGCGATGCCGGCTTCATCAGCGAAGTCCAGCGCTGGCTCGGAATGTCGGTGCAGCGCCGTCAGCTCGGCACCGGCTTGGCTGAGTAACTCGACGAAAGCACTACCGATAGCCCCGCTGGAACCGATCACCAGTGCGCGCAGTGGCGTAGGGAAGGAAGTAAGCATCATAGCCATCCGCGCCGCCATTGCGTTTCATCGAGCAGCGATTGCCATGGCACGATGCGCCGTGCGCCGCTGTACACCGCTTCGATTTCTAGCTGTTCGATGGGCGCGTCTGGGGTGTTTGGTGCGTCCGGCGTGATCAGGCGCGTGACCAGAAAATGCTTTTGTTTGGCGACGATGTCGAGTGCAGTCCATTTCGACTGCAGCATTTTTTTCACTTGCGTGGCGTGCATGAATTGTCCTTCTTTAACAACTTAATGGATCGTCGCAAGCGACGATGGAAAAGACTCTGGAAGGGGTTTGCATCCCCTCCCATCGCGTCGCTCCTTCGTCGCTCACCGGCCTGAAGGCCGGGGTTTCAAACCCTAGTCAGATTTTTGATCAATGTGGCAAGGAAGTGTTGATGCATGATAACAGGCATGTGTCGATTGTAAGGGATGCGCGATTTTTGCGTATGACAGGGCGTGTTTTGCAGACAAGCTGGCATACCTACTTGGGAGTATCAGCTACGATATCGCTCAAACTTTCACAGGAGTGCACACATCAATTGGCCTGCGCATATGCTTTCCCTGTCGCCGTCAGCGCACCCTGCTGATCAAACAAAGCCGAACTACCGACTTTGGCATCATGCCAGGCAAATGCCTGCACACAGGCTTGCTGATTCATCCACGACACCGTCGTGCGGATGAATTGATTGACTTCTGCCTGGCTGAATTTATCGGGATGGAGACGACCGTTAGCCGCCGTAGAGGGCGCGAATTCCGTCACCCATACCGGTTTGCCATAAGTGTCGCAGACGGCTTGAATATCCTTGATAAATTTCTTGGCGTCGATGCCTTTATACCAATGCACGGTCACAAAATCGACTTTGGGATAAGCCTTCATGAAGGCCGGCAGCCACGTACCACTGACGGGATTACCGGCCATCGCCGGGCTGCCGAGCCTTGCGGCTTTTTGACTCAACTGCGGCCAATATTGCAGCGCCTCGGGCACGGACAAGGCCGCTTGTTTGGCATTATCCGGCTCATTAAAGCCGAGCACCGTATCGGTATGGATGGGCTGATTCAGGCTGCGTGGAGAAAAAATCATCGGTACAAATTTGACCGGAGTCGTGATGGCCGTTTGCGCGCTCCAGTTATAAAACCAACTAAGCTGCAGCGCTTCTAATTGCGCCGCACCGAGACCGCTTTTCTCTGCCAGCCCGAGGCCTTTTTTATTACCACCATGTTCGGGCTGCACCGGATCTTCATACGCTTGGCACAGTGTCGCCGCAGTCAACAATGCGGCGATCAAGAGAAAGTGTTGGTTTGCTCGTGGCATATTTGTTTCCAGACAGACGCTTACAACTGCTCAAGATTGACACGCCAATACTCGGCTTGCGCGGTGATTTGTTGACGCATGTCAGGATCCATTTTACGCAATTGTGGGTACACCATGCCAATGCGCGGATTGCTCGCCAATTTATCTTCATTGCGACTGAAAAAATCCCAGTACAAGGCATTGTAGGGACAAGCGCGTTCACCGATACGCTGCTTCTTATCGTAATGGCAGCCTTTACAATAGTCGCTCATTTTATCGATGTAGGCGGCGGCACTGACATAGGGCTTGGTCGCCAGCATGCCGCCATCGGCAAATTGGCTCATGCCCAGAGTATTGGGCAATTCCACCCATTCGAAGGCATCGATGTAAATACCGAGATACCAGCGGTGTAAGGCGGCCGGGTCCAAGCCGGCTAACAAGGCGAAGTTACCAATCACCATTAAGCGTTGAATGTGGTGCGCATGGGCTTGTTGCAGCGATTGTTGCAGCACGCTCGCCACGCAGCGCATCTTGGTCGCACCGCTCCAAAACCAACTCGGCAGCGGCCGCTGGTGCTGAAAAAAATTCTCTTCTTCATAGCCGGGCATGCGCGCCCAATACACGCAACGTATGTATTCGCGCCAGCCGAGGATCTGGCGAATATAGCCTTCGGCCGCCGCCAGCGGGGCGTGGCCGGCGCGTGTCGCGGCCTCGACCCTTTGCACCACTTCGTAAGGGGCGAGCATCTTGGTATTGAGGGCAAACGACAACAGCGAATGAAACATACGCCAGGCATGCACACTCATGGCATCTTGAAATTGCCCGAAATAGGGCAAGCCATGCTCGATGAAAGCATCAAGCTGCTGCAGCGCTTCGCTACGATTCAATACCCAGCCGAATTGTTCGGCATTCGGCGCACCGAAACTGGCCACGCCGGCGGCTGTGATGGTTTGCCATAATTGGCTATGATCATGCCGTGGCCGGCGGTCGACCGGCTCAGCCGGCACACCTTTCCAGCTACCACGGTTGTCGGCATCAAAATTCCACTGGCCGCCGAGCGGCTGCTCGTCATCATCGAGTAAGACCCGGTATTGTTTGCGCAAACTGCGGTAAAAATGCTCCTGCAACCATTTCTTACGTCCGGCAAACAATTGCGTGCCGCTATCACGCTCGGTATAGAAGTGTTCGCTGCCGACCATGCTCACGCTGACACCGTCCGGACGATACGCCGCCAGATGCTGATCTAGCCGATATTCATCAGGAGCTTGGTAATCGATATGGTTGGCCGCATACTGCGCCAGCAGCAGATCAAGATTGCCAGCAAAACTATGACGGTTAGCCACGTCATCGATGGCCAGATAGTGAACGCGATGGCCAGCAGCTTGCAACTGACGCGCAAAATCACGCATGGCGGCGAAGATGGCCAGAATTTTTTGTGCATGATGCAGCACATAATCGGTTTCGGAGCGACATTCCATGAGCACATACAAAATCGTCTCATCGCATTGTCGAAACCAACTATGCTGCGGCGACAACTGATCACCGAGGATCAGGCGCAGGCGACTGGTGGTGGCGGTCATCGTCAGCTCCTAGGCTTGATAGCGCAACAAACTCGCTTCAACTTGTGCCGCCAGCACGTCTTGTGAGGCAATCGACATGCCCAATTCATTGAGCAAACCATCTTGCAAGCCGTAGACCCAACCGTGCACAGTCAAGGGCTGCTCACGTAACCAGGCATCTTGCACTACTGTGGTTTGACAGACATTGACGACTTGTTCGATCACATTGAGTTCACATAAACGCTCACTGCGTTCACGCATGGAGAGCGTTTCACCGAGATACCGTTCATGCTTTTGATGCACGTCTTGCACATGGCGCAGCCAATTATCGGCCAGGCCGACGCGTCGTCCGGTCATGGCAGCATGCACGCCGGAGCAGCCATAATGACCACAAATAATGATATGTTTCACGCCGAGCACGTCGACGGCAAATTGTAAAACCGACAGGCAATTAAGATCGGAATGTACGACGACATTGGCGATATTGCGATGAACGAATAATTCTCCGGGCAATAAGCCGAGCAATTCATTGGCCGGCACTCGGCTGTCAGAGCAGCCTATCCACAAGTATTCAGGATTTTGTTGGGCGGCGAGTTTTTTGAAAAAATCAGCATCTTTACTGCGTATCGCCTGAGCCCACAGTCGATTATTTTCGAATAGTTGCGCTGGACTTAATTCTTTACGCATTTGGTCTGTCATCATCTGGCCCTGTATTTGAAACAGGCGTGATTTTAACCTTTCTGGCCGCGCTGCGCCCGGACTTGGCGCAAACTATATCAGTCCGGTCGCTGTCGGGCAGATTAACGGAAGGTGCTGCGTCCTTCGCTCTCGGCCAGCATGGCTTTCTTGAGACCGCTGTCGACCGGGCTTTCACCGAGCCAGATGCGCAGCAAGGCGTTGTAAAATGCGATATCGGGGTACGGTTCGCCCATTTTTTTGCCATTCAAAGAAACGATGGTGCCCACGCCAGGAATCCAATCATTGGTCATGATATCGCCTTTTTTCAGTTCCGGTACCGAAGCAAACAGCTCGCCGAAACGCAGAAATTGCGACGTCAGTTTTGATTTTTCGACTTTATCAGTATTTTTACGAATGCCATCCATGAAACCACGGCCAAAATCTTCATTGCTCAGGTCGCGCAACATGACGATGGTGACACGTCGAGGCCCGGCTGCGGCCAGCACTTCAGGAACCGTGGTTTTTTTCTCGGTCAAATACAGGCCGGCCACATAGACTTTGAATATCGCCTTGTAGCGGATGCCGGCACCATTGAGTTTCAATTCGGTATTGGCCACATGCACCGTGTCATCGAGCTTGATGCCGGCGACTTCGGTGGCAGTTGACAAGGTAGCGCTGACAGCAAGCAACAGCGCCAGGATACAGCGAGGGTAAGCGTGGTAGTTCATTACATGTCTCCGGATAGGATGTGGCAGCGCTGCTGACCGGTATGCTCCGGTGTACGCCGTCCTGTTATATGGTCCACTCGACAGTTTGTCAGGGTGGTCGGTTAGCTTACCTTATCCCTCATTGTTTGCTGTGCTCATTTCCCGAGCACTTCTTCTAAAAAAAAACCTGCCAGATCAAGATCTGGCAGGTTTTTTCCCGTGCGCCTTGTGTGGCGCAGGTTTTACTCAAAGAACTTTTTGACTTTATCCATCCAGGTTTTACTCTGTGGATTATGCTTGGCACCGCCTTCTACCGTCAGCAACTCAAACTCGCGCAATAAATCTTTCTGTTTATCCGTCAGCTTCACAGGCGTTTCGATCACGACGTGGCAGAACAAGTCGCCGGCATAACCGGAACGTACCCCTTTGACGCCCTTGCTACGCAAACGGAAAGTTTTACCCGACTGGGTACCCTCCGGCACGGTAAACGAAGCTTTGCCACTTAAAGTGGGAACTTCGATATCGCCGCCCAGCGCTGCCTTGACAAAGGAAATCGGAATTTCGCAATGCAGATCGTCGCCTTCGCGTTGGAACACCGGATGCTGCTTGATGTGAATTTCCACATACAAGTCGCCCGGCGGGCCACCGTTAACACCGGGCTCACCGTTACCGGAAGAGCGAATGCGCATGCTGTCATCAATCCCGGCCGGGATTTTGACTTCCAGAGTTTTGTTGCGTTTGATACGACCGACACCGGCACAAGTAGGACATGGTTCCGGAATCATCTTGCCAGTGCCATGGCACTTAGGACAAGTTTGCTGAATACTGAACATCCCTTGCTGCATGCGTACCTGGCCATGTCCGGCGCAGGTGGTGCAAGTGACCGGCGAGGTACCCGGCTTGGCACCGGAGCCGTGGCAGGTGTCGCAACCATCCCAGCTCGGTACCCGGATAGTCGTGTCGAAACCATTGGCAGCCTGTTCCAAGCTGATTTCCAAGTTGTAACGCAAATCGGCACCGCGATATACCTGCGGACCGGCGCTGCGACGGCCACCGCCGCCGCCACCGAAGATATCGCCGAAGATATCGCCGAAGGCATCGGCGAAACCGCCACCATTGCCACCGCCACCACCGCCACCCATATTCGGATCGACACCGGCGTGACCGTAACGGTCATAAGCATCACGCTTCTGGCTGTCGGACAGCATCTCGTAGGCTTCTTTGCCTTCTTTGAATTTTTCTTCCGCGGCCTTGTTATCCGGATTGCGGTCCGGATGGTATTTCATCGCCAGCTTGCGATAAGCCTTTTTGATTTCTTCTTCTGAGGCGTTTTTACCGACTCCGAGAATTTCATAAAAATCACGCTTCGCCATCTCTTGTTAACCTCTTTAATAAGCGCCGACTTAAGCGCAAACGCCGGGCCGGCACCGCTTGCGCGAGCCACCCGGCGAGTGATGACAAGAGCGCAACAGAGTATGACTCCAGCGCGCCCCGTCAGACTAGGGATTACTTGTTGTCTTTCACTTCTTTGAAATCAGCATCAACCACATCGTCGTCAGCTGCTTTGCTCTCAGCACCCGGCGCGGCACCCGCTGCACCACCGGCCGCACCGGCCGCAGCCTGTTGCGCTTGCATATCAGCATAGACTTTTTCGCCGAGTTTTTGCGAAGCGGTCGACAAAGCGCCGAGTTTGGTATCGATTTCGGTCTTATCGCCCGATTTCAAGACATCTTCAAGTTCTTTGATCGCTGTTTCGATTTTCTCTTTCTCGCCAGCTTCGAGTTTTTCGCCGTGTTCGGCCAACGCTTTTTTAGTCGAATGAATCAGTGCATCGCCCTGATTGCGCGACTCAGCCAATTCCTTGACCTTTTTATCTTCTTCGGCGTTCAACTCGGCATCCTTGACCATTTTCTGAATTTCTTCTTCAGTCAGGCCGGAATTGGCTTTGATCGTGATTTTGTTTTCTTTGCCAGTAGCTTTGTCTTTGGCACCGACATGCAAAATACCGTTGGCATCAATATCAAAGGTTACTTCAATTTGCGGTGTACCGCGTGCCGATGGTGGAATGCCTTCGAGATTGAATTCACCGAGGCCTTTGTTACCGGCGGCGATTTCGCGTTCACCTTGGAAGACTTTGATCGTCACGGCCGGCTGATTGTCGTCCGCAGTCGAAAAGACTTGGCTGAACTTGGTCGGGATCGTGGTGTTTTTCTGGATCATCTTGGTCATCACGCCACCCAAGGTTTCGATACCGAGTGACAGTGGAGTAACGTCGAGCAACAACAGATCTTTGCGATCACCGGACAAGACCGAACCCTGAATCGCCGCGCCTACCGCCACTGCTTCATCTGGGTTGACGTCTTTGCGCGGTTCTTTGCCGAAGAATTCCTTGACCAGTTCCTGCACCTTAGGCATACGTGTCATACCGCCGACGAGGATGATGTCATCGATGTCGGAAGTTTTGACGCCGGCGTCTTTGATCGCCATGCGGCATGGTTCGATGGTTTTCTTGATCAGTTCTTCCACCAAGGCTTCGAGCTTGGCGCGAGTAATTTTCAGATTCAGATGAACCGGTGCGCCATTGGCCATGGCGATGTACGGCTCATTGATCTCAGTTTGCTGCGCGCTCGACAATTCGATCTTGGCGCGTTCTGCCGACGCTTTGATGCGTTGCAAAGCGATAGGATCTTTCGACAAATCGAGACCATTGATGGTCTTGAATTCGCTGATGATGAAATCGATGATGCGCTGATCGAAATCTTCACCACCTAAGAAGGTGTCGCCATTGGTCGACAAGACTTCGAACTGCATTTCACCGTCAACGTCGGCGATTTCGATGATGGAGACGTCGAAAGTACCGCCGCCCAAGTCATACACGGCAATTTTACGGTCGCCTTTTTCTTTTTTGTCCAAGCCAAACGCCAGCGCTGCCGCAGTCGGCTCATTGATGATGCGCTTGACATCGAGACCAGCGATACGACCGGCATCTTTAGTCGCTTGACGTTGTGCATCGTTGAAGTAAGCCGGTACCGTGATGACGGCTTCAGTCACTTCTTCACCGAGATAATCTTCGGCCGTTTTTTTCATCTTACGCAGCACTTCTGCCGAAATCTGTGGCGGTGCCAAGCGTTTATCGCGTACCGAAACCCAAGCATCGCCATTGTCGGCTTTGGAAATCGTGTACGGCATCAGTGCAATGTCTTTCTGCACTTCTTTTTCTTCAAACTTACGGCCGATCAGACGTTTCACCGCAAACAGCGTGTTCTTAGGATTCGTCACTGCCTGGCGCTTGGCCGAAGCACCGACCAAGATTTCGCCATCTTCTTGGTACGCAATGATAGACGGCGTAGTGCGCGCGCCTTCGGCGTTCTCGATGACTTTCGGCTGGCCGCCTTCCATAATGGCGACGCAGGAGTTGGTTGTACCCAAATCAATACCAATCATTTTTCCCATGATTTTCCCTCAGAATTTAGATTTTATTTATATGACAATATTGGTGAATCACTTGGCTGGTCCGATCTGTTCATCGGCACCGTCAAAGACTCGTCTGTTTCGGATATTTGGCAAAAAACCCGCTTTTCAAGGAGATTTTGCGGCTTTTTTACACTTTTCATGCCTGTCCTTTGATATAGGACAATCGGCTGCAAGCTCCCGTCCCGACCGACGCTTGCAACTTGCTTTACTTCGCTTGCGCTACCGTGACCAAAGCCGGACGCAGCAAGCGGTCAGCAATGTTGTAACCTTTTTGCAATACTGTTACCACCGTATTGGCATCTTGTTCCGCCGGCACCATGGAAATGGCTTGATGCTTCATCGGATCGAGTTTTTCACCTGCTTGCGGATTGATTTCGAGCAAGCGGTTCTTTTCGAAGGCTGAACTGAGTTGCTTGAGCGTCATTTCCACGCCTTCTTTGAGCGAATCAATCGAAGGAGTTTCCACTTTCAGTGCCATTTCCAGGCTATCTTTCACCGGCACCATGGCTTCGGCAAAACCTTCGATGGCAAATTTGTGCGCTTTAGAAATATCTTCTTGCGCCCGGCGACGGATATTTTCGCCGTCAGCCTTGGCGCGCATGAAGGCGTCTTGCATCTCAGCGAGTTTCATTTCAAGGCTGGCGATGAGCTTGGCCTGCTCAGTAGCCAAATTACTCACTTCTTCGCTCGCCGCTTCTGCCGCAACGCTGTCGATCAGCGGCTCGGCCGCTGCGTTGGCATGTTGGTCGACTGCTTGATTTTCCTGATCTTGCATCCTTACTCTCCATTCAATGACATATTTTCTAGCATTTGGGGCGATCAGCGCCTTTTTCAAGAGAAAAAGTGCGTCTTTACTGGATTTTTTTACACGATAGAGTACGTGTCAAGCAAATCACAGGCTGCACACTGCGCAACCGACCCCACCCATTTGTGCTGCTGCGATTTTATGCCATGACAAGCATGAGGCACAGGCTATTTTTAAAAAGCGTGCAAGGGCAGCCGGAAAAAGCTTTTCCAAAGCAAAAAAATTGTATTTTCAACATAATCAAGCACAGCGTTCTGCTTCAGTGGGCTTGAATTCAGGTAAAATTGCAGGCTAACTACATTCAATGCATTATTAATCCTTATTACAGGAGTCTGGAATGATTTTCGTCACTGGCGGTGCCGGGTTTATCGGTGCCAATTTTGTCCTGAGCTGGCTGGCTCAATCTGATGAAGCAGTTCTTAACTACGACAAATTGACGTATGCCGGCAATTTGAATAATCTCACCAGCCTGCGCGACGATGCGCGCCACCTGTTCGTGCAGGGCGATATTTGTGACGGTGCCAAGCTGTCAGCCTTGTTTGCCGAACATCGCCCGCGCGCGATTCTACATTTTGCCGCTGAAAGCCATGTCGACCGTTCGATACTCGGCCCAGCCGAATTTGTCACCACCAATGTCAACGGCACCTTTGCCCTGCTCGAAGCCAGCCGCGCCTACTGGAACGGCTTACCCGAACCGGAACGCAGCGCCTTCCGCTTTTTGCATGTGTCGACCGATGAAGTTTATGGCACCTTGTCGGCCGAAGACCCGCCGTTCTCGGAAACCACCGCGTATGCGCCGAATAGCCCGTACTCAGCCTCGAAAGCGGCGTCCGATCATTTGGTACGCGCCTACCACCACACCTACGGTCTGCCGGTTCTGACGACGAATTGTTCGAACAATTACGGTGCCTACCATTTCCCGGAAAAACTGATCCCGCTGATCATCACCAATGCGTGCGCCGGTAAAGATTTGCCAGTCTACGGCGATGGTTTGCAAGTACGTGACTGGCTGTATGTGACCGACCACTGCGCCGCTATCCGCCGCGTACTCGAAGCCGGTCGCCTCGGTGAAACCTATAACGTCGGCGGTTGGAACGAACAAACCAATCTGAGCGTGGTGCATACCATCTGCGATTTACTCGATGAATTGCAAGCCAAAGCAGTCGGCAGCTATCGCGATCAGATCAAACACATCGGCGACCGCCCCGGGCATGACCGCCGCTATGCGATCGATGCACGCAAAATTGAACGCGAACTCGGCTGGAAGCCGGCCGAAACCTTCACTACCGGCCTGCGCAAGACCGTCGCCTGGTACCTCGCTAATGATGAATGGGTCAGCCAAGTGCAATCAGGCGAGTACACCAAGTGGGTCGATATGCAATACAACAATAAGGAAGCGCTATGAGTCTGCACCAATCGCAACGCAAGGGAATTATTTTAGCTGGCGGCTCCGGCACCCGTTTGTATCCGGTCACTCAGGCGGTATCGAAACAATTACTACCGGTGTACGACAAGCCGATGATTTACTATCCGCTGACTTCGTTGATGTTAGCCGGCATCCGCGATATTCTGATCATTTCGACACCACAAGACACGCCGCGCTTTGCCGAATTGCTTGGCGACGGTTCGCAATGGGGCATTTCGATACAGTACGCGGTGCAACCCTCACCCGATGGTTTGGCGCAAGCTTTCATCATCGGTAAGGAATTCGTCGGCAATTCACCGTCGGCACTGATTCTTGGCGATAATATTTACTACGGTCATGACTTCGATGCGCAACTGCGCAGCGCCGACAACAGTACTGAAGGGGCGACCGTGTTTGCCTACCACGTGCAAGATCCGGAACGCTACGGCGTGGTCGATTTCGATGCCAACCGCCAAGCCATCAGCATAGAAGAGAAGCCACTCAAGCCAAAATCGAATTATGCCGTCACCGGCTTGTATTTTTACGACACGCAAGTATGCGACATCGCGGCTGCGATCCAACCATCGGCGCGCGGTGAGCTGGAAATTACCGATGTCAACAATGTCTACCTGCAACAGGGACAATTGACGGTCGAGTTGATGGGGCGTGGCATGGCCTGGCTTGATACCGGCACCCATGAATCGCTGCTCGAAGCCGGCCAATTTGTCTCAACCATAGAGAAACGTCAAGGGCTCAAGGTAGCCTGCCCGGAAGAAATCGCATTCCGGCGCAATTACATCAGCGCCGCCCAGCTTGAAACACTGGCGCAGCCACTGAAGAAAAATGAATACGGCCGTTATTTGCTGCAGTTGTTGGATAAAAAGGCTTTTTAAAACATGAAAATAACCCCTACCTCGCTGCCCGGCGTACTGATCCTCGAACCACGCGTGTTCGGCGATGAACGCGGTTTTTTTTACGAGAGCTTCAACGCCAAGAAATTCGCCGAATTGACCGGCGTCGACCTGCCCTTCGTGCAGGATAACCATTCGCTGTCGGCAAAAAATATTTTGCGCGGCCTGCATTATCAAATCAAGCAACCGCAGGGTAAGCTGGTGCGCGTGATTGCCGGTGCCGTCTATGATGTCGCCGTCGATCTGCGTCGCAGCTCGCCGCATTTCGGCCAATGGACCGGAGTCGAGCTGTCGGCCGAGAACCAGCGTCAGTTGTGGGTGCCGCCCGGGTTTGCGCACGGCTTCGTGGTCACCAGCGAAAGCGCGCAATTTCTCTACAAGACCACCGACTACTGGGCGCCGGAACATGAACGTTGCTTGCAATGGAATGATGCGGCACTGGCCATCGACTGGCCGATCAGCGGCACGCCGCAGTTATCGGCCAAAGATCAAGCCGGTGTCGCGCTCGACCAAGCCGAGGTGTTTGCATGAAAATCCTGCTGACCGGTACCAACGGCCAGCTCGGTCGCACCCTGTTGGGCTTGCTCGCGCCGCAGCATGAAGTGCTGGCACCGCTGCGCGCCGAGCTCGACTTGGCCGATCCGGCTGCCATCGCCGCCTATGTCAGCGCTGCCGCACCTGACTTGATCATCAATCCTGCCGCGTATACCGCGGTCGACCAGGCCGAGCAAGATGTCGCCGGCGCGATGGCGATCAATGCCACCGCTCCTGGGGTATTGGCGCAGCAGGCGCGCCAACTTGGCATAGGATTGATTCACTACTCGACCGATTATGTGTTCGACGGTAGCTTACGCGATAGCGCAGGCGCTTTACTGCCGTACCCGGAAAACGCGGCGACCAATCCGCTCAATGTGTACGGCCGCAGTAAGTTGGCCGGTGAGGAAGCGATTATCGCCAGCGGTTGCCGGCATCTGATTTTCCGCACCAGTTGGGTGTATTCACGCTACGGTAAAAACTTTTTACTGACCATGCTGCGTCTGGCGGCTGAACGCGATGCCCTGCGCGTAGTCAACGACCAATGGGGTGCGCCAAGCTCCGCCATGACGATTGCCGCCACCACCGCCAGCATCATCGCCATGCTGCCATCGGGCGAGGCCGCGCAAGCTTGGTGGGATAGTCACGGCGGTCGTTACAACCTGACCACCACGGGGCATACCAGTTGGTACGGCTTCACGGCAGAAATTCTGGCCCAAGCCGAGGCCGCCGGTTTGCTCAGTAAAGCAGCGCCGAGTCTGACTGGCATTCCAGCCTCGGAGTATCCGGTACCGGCCGTCCGACCGGTCAATTCCTGTCTCGATACCCGTGCCCTGTGCGCGCGTTTTGGTCTTACCCTACCATCTTGGCAACAAGCTTTGGCGCAGTGTTTGACTGATTAAGACAAACACTGCGTCAGTCCGCGCCTGCTCCGCCCCGGCCGGCCGTTCGCTGCACTGCGCGAGCGGCCTTGCCAAATTTCACTACGACACACGCGTATCAGCTTACAATACTGAAATTACTGTACCAACAAGACCTGATCCGCTCTGGCGGACCGTCGTGTCAACCGGCTTCGTTCTCATGTCATCTGTTCTTACTCGCTGTTGTGCTCATTGTTGTGCTGCTTGGCTGGCCCTATGATTCATGTTGCCATCATCAGTCACGGCCATGAAGATTTGCTGATCGCCAGCGCACTCGGCGGCCTGCGCGAGCGCGCCGATGATTTTCATTTATCGATCAAAGATAATCAACCATCGGCCAAGCTCAAGGCGTATTGCTTGGAACATGGGATTTCCTATACCGACAGCACGCCCGGCCTAGGCTTTGGCGAAAATAATAACTTTCTGTTCCGGCAAATCCAAAACAGTGTCGGCTTCCAGCCGCACGACAGTTTCGTCGTCATGAACCCCGACATTGCCATCAGCCCGACGACGCTGCGCGCCTTGATCGCTGCGATGCGTCGTGACGGCACGCCGATCGCGACGCTGAACTTATGTAAAGATCATGCCTTTCTGACTGCGGACGCGAATGTCCGGCACTTTCCCGATTTTCTCTCACCAGTCCGGATGGCGTGGGTGCGTTCGCTCACTCAAGCCTATGACAAAGCCGATCTGCCGCACGACTGCGAAGTCGACTGGGCCTCGGGGGCTTTCCTCGCCTTTGATGCCGCATATTACGAAAAATTGCAGGGCTTCGACGAACGCTATTTCATGTATTTTGAAGATGTTGACCTCTGTTACCGCTCGTATCTGTTGCGCGGCAAACGGGTGCGCTATTATCCGCAACTCAAGGCCGTGCATTTCGCCGCCCACAAGAATCGCAGCATACTCTCGCCGCATGCCAACTGGTTTATCCGCAGTTTTCTCAAATTTATCTCGCGCAAATACTTTGTCTATGCGCGGCGTCCGGCCCGTGTCGCCTGAGTCGGAAGGACCGCATCGATGCCAACAACGATACTGATCACCGGTGCCAGCGGCTTTCTTGGCTCGGCGGCGGCGCGCTATTTTCTCGCGCGCGGCCAGCGCTTGGTTTGTCCTAGCCGGCAGCCGCTGACGTGGCAAGCCGCGGGCATGGACAATCCTATCATGCCGGAACTGGCCGCCGACAATGACTGGTCGCCGTCGCTGGACGGCGTCGCGGCCGTCATTCATTGCGCCGCGCGGGTGCATGTGATGCAGGAAACTGCGAGCGATCCGCTGGCACAGTTCCGCGCAGTCAATGTCGCCGCCACCCTGAGCTTGGCACGCCAAGCCGCTGCGGCCGGAGTCCGGCATTTCATTTTCATCAGCTCGGTCAAGGTCAATGGCGAAGTCACGGCAGCCGGTAGCGCGTTTCGCGAAACTGATACACCACAGGCTAGTGACCCTTACGGCGTCTCCAAGTGCGAAGCCGAAACGGCGCTGCTGGCACTGGCTGCCAGCAGCAGCATGGCCATCACCATCATCCGCCCGCCGCTGATTTATGGACCCGGCGTCAAAGCCAATTTCCTCAGCATGCTGCGCTGGCTCAAGCGTGGCTTGCCACTGCCGCTGGCGAGCACCAATAACCGTCGCAGTTTCGTCTATATTGAGAATCTGCTCAGTTTGATCGATACCTGCCTGTTTCATCCACGCGCGCGCGGCGAAGTGTTTTTGGTTTCCGATGGCGGCGATGTCTCCACCGCCGACTTGTTGCGCGCCTGTGGCCACAGCTTGCGGCGACCGGCACGCCTGTGGCCCTGTCCGCCGGCCCTGCTGCTGTGGCTGGCACAAGCCGCAGGGCGGCGCGGCGCGGCCGAACGCCTGTGCTGGTCATTGCAAGTCGATATCAGTAAAGCGCAGACTTTGCTGGGCTGGACGCCGCCGTTTTCCCTGCAACAAGGTCTGCAAGTGACCGTTGAAAAGACTGCTGAATTATGCTGAAACGACTGTTCGATTTACTCCTCGCCAGCGTCGCCGCGCTGCTGCTGCTGCTGCCGGTATTACTGACTGCGCTGTGCGTGAAACTGACTTCACGTGGCCCGGCCATTTACTGGTCGGACCGGGTCGGCATAGCCAATCGGGTGTTCCGCATGCCAAAGTTTCGCAGCATGCGCATCGATACGCCGGCCGTGGCAACCCATTTGTTGAGCAATCCGCAGCAGTATCTGACCCCGATCGGGGCCTTTTTGCGCAAGTCCAGCCTCGACGAGCTGCCGCAATTGTGGAGCATACTCAGCGGTGACATGAGCTTCGTCGGCCCACGCCCGGCCTTGTTCAACCAACATGATTTGATCGCCCTGCGCACCGAAAAAAATGTTCATACGATTCCACCCGGACTGACCGGCTGGGCTCAGGTGAATGGGCGTGACGAATTGGCGATTCCGGACAAAGTAGCGCTCGACGTCTATTACCTGCAACACCGCTCGCTGTTGCTTGATCTGCGTATCTTGCTGATGACCTTTTTCAAGGTCTTGCGGCGCGACGGCATTACCCATTGAGGCCGGCACCAATGCTGCATTCCCTGTTACATCTCAAGCGTTGGCAAAAACAAGCGTTGGCGGCCGCCCTCGATGCGCTGTGTCTGCCGCTGTGCTTTATCGTCGCGATTTGGCTGCGTTACGAAACCTTCACCGCGGCCTTGTTCACCCATTACTTCTGGCTGATCGTCTCGATTCCGCTGGTGTCGATTCCGATTTACCTGCGCATCGGTTTGTACCGCGCGGTGGTACGTTTCATCGACCAGAAAATCATCAGCGTACTGTTTTTAGGTGCCAGCACTTCGGTACTGCTGCTCGCTTTCATCAGCGTGATGCTGCATATCATGCCGATTTCACGCGCCATCTTTGCATTTTTCTGGGCCGGCTCGATCTTGTATCTCGGTGCCAGCCGCTTTCTCGCGCGCGCCTGGCTGCAACGCGCCGACATGCCTGACAATGCCATCGCGGTTTGTATTTACGGTGCCGGCAAAGCCGGTGCGCAGTTAGCCGGGGCCCTGCGTGCCAGCGGTGAATATGCCTGCGTCGCTTTCGTCGATGATAACAAACACATACAGGGTTCCACCATCGCCGGCATCAAGGTGTACAGCCCGAGCGAGATCGATGCCTTGTTACCGCGCTTTGACATCCGCCAAATCTTATTAGCCTTGCCATCGATTTCAAAAATTCGCCAAAAACAAATTCTCGATCAACTCGAACATTTGAAAATCAAAATCAAGGTTACGCCATCGATACAAAGCTTGGTCAATGGTGAATTGCGGGTGCAAGATGTGCGCGATGTAGAAATCGAAGACTTACTCGGGCGCGATCAAGTCGACCCCGATGAACGCCTGCTGGCACTATGCATACGCAATAAGCATGTGATGGTGACGGGTGCCGGCGGTTCCATCGGTTCTGAATTGTGTCGCCAAATTTTACGCCAGCGCCCGAAGCGCTTAGTGCTGCTGGAAATGTCAGAATACGCGCTGTATGCAATCGAGCAGGAATTACAAAGCCTGCGCAGCCAGCTCGCCCTCGATGTCGAAATTCTGCCGTTTTTAGGTAGTGTCTTGGCAGCAGCCAAGCTGGATAAAATTTTTGCCGCCTGCGCCGTCGACACCCTGTATCACGCTGCCGCCTACAAGCATGTGCCGCTGGTCGAGCATAATCCGGCCGAAGGCATACGGAATAATGTGTTTGGAACGCTGGCCACGGCCGAAGCGGCGATGCGCGCCGGCGTTAAGAATTTCGTGCTCATTTCCACCGACAAAGCGGTTCGCCCAACCAATGTCATGGGCACCACCAAACGCCTGGCCGAACTGATCCTGCAAGCCTGCGCGCGCCGTCAGCATAGCACGCGTTTTTGCATGGTACGCTTCGGTAACGTGCTCGGCTCTTCGGGCTCGGTGGTACCCTTATTCCGTAAACAAATCATGGCCGGCGGCCCGATCACCTTGACTCATCCGGAAATCACACGCTATTTCATGACTATCCCGGAAGCCGCACAGTTGGTACTGCAAGCCGGCGCCATGGGCGAAGGCGGCGATGTCTTCGTGCTCGATATGGGTGAACCGGTACGTATCATCGACCTGGCGCGCCGCATGGTGCACTTGAGCGGACTCGAAGTCAAAACCGACAGCAACCCCAAAGGCACCATAGAAATTGAGCACGTCGGCTTGCGGCCCGGTGAAAAGCTGTACGAAGAACTGCTGATCGGCGACAATGTCGAAGGCACTTCACATCCGCTCATCATGCGCGCGCGTGAAAGCGAGATCGCTTGGGAAGCCTTATCCGCATGGCTGCAGCAATTGCAACAAGCCTGCGATGCCTTCGATTACCAACACATGCGCCAGTTACTGATGCAGATCGTGACAGAGTACCAACCGCAATGCGGGATTGAAGATTTGATCTGGCAAGCCACGGCAGGCAAGGTCGCTGCCGATAATGTTGTACAGCTCCCCGTTTCCATTTAATTACTTATTCTCTGAAGGTCATCATGTCCCTACTATCACCGAGTATTTTCAAAGCCTACGATATCCGTGGCATCATCGGCAAAACCCTCGATGCCGCCGTGGCCCGCCAAATCGGTCTGGCCTTCGGCAGCGCCGCCCGCGCCAAGGGTGAAACCACGGTAGTCATCGGGCGTGACGGCCGTTTATCCGGCCCGGAATTACTCGCCGCGTTGGCGGCCGGTTTGCAAGCAAGCGGTGTCGATGTCATCGATCTGGGCATGGTCGCCACACCGATGGTGTATTTCGCCACCAATGTGCTCGAAGCACGCTCGGGCATCATGGTCACCGGCAGCCACAATCCACCTGATTACAATGGCTTCAAAATGGTCTTGGCTGGCGAAGCGATCTACGGCGACACCATCACGGCGCTCTACCACACCATCGTCGCCGGCAGCTTCGCAGTCGGCAGCGGCAGCTACCGCACCCACGATATCCGTGCCGCCTATCTGGCGCGTATCATCGATGATGTCAAACTCAGCCGCCCGGTTAAAATCGCTATCGATTGCGGTAATGGTGTGGCCGGTGCCTTTGCCACCGACCTGTACCGTGGTATGGGTTGCGAAGTCACCGAACTGTTCTGCGAGGTCGATGGCAGCTTCCCGAATCACCACCCTGACCCGGCACATCCGGAAAATCTGCAAGATTTAATACGCTGCTTGCAAAGCAGTGATGCCGAAATCGGCTTGGCCTTCGATGGCGACGGCGACCGTCTCGGCTTGGTGACCAAAGATGGTCAAATCATTTACCCAGATCGCCAATTGATGTTGTTTGCTGAAGATGTACTCAAGCGTCACCCGGGCGAACAAATTCTGTACGACGTCAAATGTACCCGCCATATCGCCCCTTGGGTGAAAGCGCGCGGTGGTGTGCCCTTGATGTGGAAAACCGGTCACTCGCTGGTGAAAGCGAAATTGCGTGAAACCGGTGCCCCGCTCGGTGGCGAAATGAGTGGTCATATCTTCTTCAAAGACCGCTGGTATGGTTTCGATGATGGCCTCTACGCTGGTGCACGTTTGTTAGAAATCGTCAGCCGTCTGGCCGACATGAGCGCCACCCTCAACGCCTTGCCACAGTCGAATTCGACACCGGAATTGCAATTACAATTGGCTGAAGGCGAAAACTTCGCACTCATCGCCGCCATGCAAGCCAATGCGAACTTTCCTGGCGCCGATGAAATCATCACCATAGACGGCTTGCGCGTCGAATATCCTGATGGTTTCGGCCTGGCCCGTTCGTCCAATACCACACCGGTGGTGGTGATGCGTTTCGAAGCAGAAACGCCGGCGGCATTGGCGCGCATTCAGGACGCCTTGAAACAAGCTATTCTGGCCGTTAAGCCAGATGCCAAAATGCCATTCTGAGTGAGCGCCTGCACGTGAAAATTTTGCTCATCCGCGTGTCGTCCATGGGCGACGTCTTGCATAATCTGCCAGTCGTCGATGATTTATTACGCCATTTCCCAACGGCCAGCATCGATTGGGTGGTCGAAGAAGCCTATGTCAACCTGGTGCGCCTGCATCCCGGTGTCGCACGCATCATTCCCTTTGCGTTGCGGCGCTGGCGCAAGAGCTTGCGCAGTGCCGGCACCCGTGCGGAAATCCAGCAGTTCTATCGCGAGCTGCGACGCGAGTGCTATGATTTGATCCTCGATACCCAAGGCTTGCTGAAAACCGGTCTCATCATGGGACTGGCACGCTGCACCGCGGGCGGGCGCAAAATCGGCTTGGCCAACGGTACCACCGGCTCCGGTTACGAAGGTATCTCGCGAATTTTTCACGATCACAGCGTGCCGGTAGCACGCCAGACCCATGCTGTGCTGCGCGGCCGGCTGGTCGCAGCGGCCGCTGGTGGCTATACGGTCGACAGCCCGGCCAGCTTCGGCCTTACGCGACCAGCCGGGCAGCCGGACTGGTTACCGAGCACGCCATATGCCGTATTTTTTCATGGCAGCGCCGGGGCCGCCAAAAAATGGGCACGTGAAAATTGGCTGCTCATCGGTGGCCACTTGGCCGAACTCGGCTTACCGGTCTTGCTACCGTGGGGGACTGCTGAGGAACACGCCGAAGCCAAGGCCATGGCCGCCGCCTTACCCAACGCGCGCGTGCTGCCAGCCCTGAGTATGGCCGAAGCGATTATCTTGGCGCAAGCCGCTGCCATCGCCATCGGCGTCGACACCGGCTTGACCCATATTGCCGCCGCCTATGAAACCCCGACCATAGAGTTGTATTGCGCCTCACCGAAATGGAAAACCGCCGGCAACTGGTCGAACAAAATCATCAACCTCGGCGACGCCGGCACCCCACCGTCGCCGACTGCAGTATTGCAGGCGCTGCAGTCGCTGCTGGCGGCGTATCCGCCGGCTACCCCGTCTTCCTTGTAAAGTATCCATGCCCGTCATCGCCACTCCTGCCAGCCCGAAAATCTGCGTCGTCATCGTCAATTGGAATGGCGGCGACATGCTGCGCCGTAGTGTCGCCGCCTTGCTGCGGCAAACTTTTGCGCCGCATGAAATTCTGGTCATCGACAATGCCAGCAGCGATGGCTCAGGGGCTGCCGTAGCCCTGGAGTTTCCGACTGTACGCGTGATCAACGCCGGCAGTAATCTCGGCTTCGCCGCCGGCAATAACTTAGCGGTACGGCTGGCTGACCCGGCCTGCGATTGGATCGCCTTGCTGAACCCCGATGCCTTCGCCGAACCGGATTGGCTGGCCAAATTGGCCGAAGCCGCCGTCGCCCATCCCGAGTTCGCCATTTTCGGCAGCCGCCTGATGGATGCCAATACCGGCACTCTGCTCGATGGCGTCGGTGACGCCTACCACATCAGTGGTTTGGTCTGGCGCGAAGCCCATGGCCAAGCTTTACAGCCGGAGCACTTGCAAGACCGCGAAATTTTTTCCACCTGTGCCGCCGCCGGCCTGTACCGTCGTGATGTGTTCGAGCAGATCGGTGGTTTCGATGAAGATTACTTCTGTTATGTTGAAGATATTGATCTCGGTTTCCGCTACCAATTACTCGGCCAGCGCTGCCTGTACGTGCATGATTCGGTCGCCTTCCATCTCGGCTCGGCCATCACCGGCAAGCGCAGTGATTTCTCGGTCTACCATGGCCATCGCAATCTGGTCTGGACCTTCATCAAGAATATGCCGGGCGCTTTGTTTTGGCTGCTGTTGCCACTGCACTTGTTACTCAATCTGCTGACGATAGGGTATTTCATCGTCCATGGTCAGGCTGCCGTGATTCTGCGCGCCAAACGCGATGCCTTGCGCGGGCTACCGAAGATGTGGGCCAAACGTCGCTTGATCCAACAACAACGGCGCGTCGGCTTGGCACCCATCTGGCGCTTATTGAATAAGAAAATGATGCGCGACCGGACTTAGGGTATAGTCCTGCTTCTTTCAGAAGCTGTCGCAAAAGGGCTGTTAGTCGGTATCATTACCCCAAACGGGCGGTCTGGGGGCAATAACGCGGTCTACTGTGTTTTATCCGTCAGGCTTTTGCGCTACCCTGTTTTAGCCACCGCCCTTCTGTTTGACTGCGGCAGGAACGGACTTAATCCGCTGCGATTAAATCTGCTCGTCCTGATTGGTATCGTGTTGGTGAATTTAAAAAAAAAGATAAGTCATGCGTCTACTCTATTCTCTGGCTTGGGGTCTGTCTCTGCCATTTGCCCTGCTCCGCTTATGGCTGCGCGGACGTCAGGAACCCGGTTATCGTCGGCATATCGGCGAGCGCTTCGGTGCTGCTGGCGGTGTCGGCGATCATCCGGCCTGCCTGTGGGTGCATGCCGTCTCGGCCGGCGAAACGCGCGCTGCCGAACCGCTGATCCGCGCTCTGCTATCGGCCTATCCGCAGCATCAGCTACTGCTCACACATATGACGGCGACCGGCCGGGCCACCGGTGCAAGCTTGTTTGCCGATGTGGCCCCGCGCTTGCGCCAGGTGTATTTGCCGTATGACATCAATTGGATGATGCGGCGTTTCCTGCGCCATCATCGCCCGCAACTATGTATCTTGATGGAAACTGAGGTCTGGCCGAATCTGATTGCACAATGTGGCAAACAGGCGATACCGGTGTGCCTGGTCAATGCCCGTTTATCAGAAAAATCACTGGGCAAGGCGCGCCGTTTAGCCGCCTTGATGGTGCCGGCCGCGCATGCTCTGGCCATCGTCGGTGCGCAATCACAGCCCGATGCCGAACGCTTGCTGGCACTCGGCATGACGCGCATGTCCATCACTGGCAATATGAAATTTGACGTTACCCCACCGCCCTTGATGGCGCAACATGGCGCGGCCTTGCGCGAGCGCTTGGGTCGACGTCAGATTTTTCTGTGCGCCAGCACTCGCGACGGCGAAGAAAGCCTGATACTCGACGCCTGGATGCGCCTGACTACCAGCGCGCCCGAAAAGCCACTGCTCATCATCACACCACGCCACCCGCAACGTTTCGATGAGGTGGCGCAATTGCTGATGCAACGCGGCCTGCGCACTGTCCGTCGTTCGCAACTGGAAAGCGACAGCAGCCCCATGAGCGACATTGATGTCTTGCTCGGCGACAGCATGGGCGAAATGTATATGTACTACGCAGCGGCCGATTTGGCCTTTGTCGGCGGCAGTCTGGTCGCGCTCGGCGGCCACAATTTGATTGAAGCCTTTGCCATGGGCAAGCCGGCCTTAACCGGTCCGCACACCTTCAATTTCTCGGAAATTACCGATCAAGCCATCGCCGCCGGTGCCGCCGTACGGGTGGCCGATGCCGATGCCATGCTGGCACAGGCTCTGGCCCTGCTGGCCAAGACCGAACCACGCCACAGCATGGGACAAGCGGCCCATGCCTTCTTTCTTCACCACCAAGGCGCGACGGCCAGAACCATGGCACTGTTACAAACCTTTATTAAATAAACATCCTGGCAGCACCGCTGGAAGCCGTGATCAAAAATTGATAACAGTCAATCTTGTCAGCGATTCAAGTACCGCTGAGAGGGGCGTCCGACACGACTTGCTCGCGCTGGAATACAATACACGCTGCTCCCGAATCAACCCCCAAGGAATCACACACATGGCCCCACAGGAAATCTCCCTCGACGTCTTGCTCGAAAAATATGCTAAAGGCACAGAAGCCAGCATCCACGATGTGCAAGTCCGTGTTGCCAAAGCCTTGGCCAGCGTGGAGCAGGAAGAAGCACGCGAATTTTACGAAGAACAATTTTTATGGGCGCAGCAAAGCGGCTTCGTCCCGGCCGGGCGCATCAATTCTGCCGCCGGCATGGATTTGCACGCCACCCTGATCAATTGTTTCGTGCAACCGGTCGGCGATTCGGTTTCCAGCCCGACTGACGGCAAGCCCGGCATTTATGCTGCCTTGGCCGATGCCGCTGAAACCATGCGGCGCGGCGGTGGCGTCGGCTATGATTTTTCCAGCATTCGTCCGAAAGACGCCTTGGTGCGCGGTACCCGCTCACGCGCCTCTGGTCCGGTCTCGTTCATGCAAGTCTTCAATGCCTCCTGTTCCACCGTCGAATCAGCCGGTGCCCGCCGCGGTGCCCAGATGGGCGTATTGCGTGGCGATCACCCCGACATCCTCGAATTCATCCGTTCCAAAGACCAAGGCGGCCTGAGTAACTTCAATATCTCCATCGGTGTCACCGACGAATTCATGCAAGCCGTTGCCAGCGATGCTGATTACGCGCTGGTGCACAAGGCCGAACCGAGTGAAAGTAAGAAAGCAGCCGGCGCTTATCGCCGCGACGATGGCATCTGGGTGTATGAAAGCATACGCGCACGCGATTTGTGGGATGTTGTCATGAAGTCGACTTACGACCACGCCGAACCGGGCATCCTGTTCCTCTCGCGCATGAATGCGGAAAACAATCTGTACTACTGCGAAACCATCGAAGCCACCAATCCCTGCGCCGAACAACCCTTGCCCGATTACGGTTGCTGCTGCTTGGGTTCAGTCAACCTGACCCGCTTCGTGCGCGCCCCCTTCGAAGCGGCCGCCAGTTTCGACTTCCCCGCCTTCGTCGAAGTCGTCACGGTCGCCACGCGCATGCTCGACAATGTACTCAACGCCACGGCCTGGCCACTCGATCGCCAAGAAGCCGAAGCCATGGCCAAACGCCGCGTCGGCCTTGGCTTCCTCGGCCTCGGCAGCGCCTTGGTAATGCTCGGGATTCGCTATGACAGCGACGACGGCCGCGAATTTGCACGCCAAGTATCGGAAGCGATGCGCGACGCCGCGTATTTGGCTTCGGCTGATCTGGCCAGTGAAAAAGGCGCATTTCCCTTATTTAACAGCAAAAACTATTTGGCCGGCAGTTTCGCCCAACGCTTACCGAAAGCGGTACGCGCAGCGATCAAGAAAAACGGCTTGCGCAATTCGCATCTGCTCTCGATCGCGCCGACCGGTACCATCACCCTGGCCTTTGCTGACAATGCCTCCAATGGCATCGAGCCGGCATTTTCCTGGGTGTACAACCGTAAAAAACGCATGGCCGTCGGCGATGCGCGCATTTACGAAGTGGCCGATCACGCTTGGCGTTTGTATCGTCACATGGGCAACGATGTCAGCGATGACAGTAAATTGCCGCAGCAATTTGTTACGGCCCTCAATATGTCGGCCAGCGATCACATGAAGATGCTGCAAGTAGTGCAACCCTACATCGACTCGGCGATTTCCAAAACCGTCAATGTACCGGCCGATTATCCGTACGCCGACTTCCAAAATCTGTACATGGAAGCCTGGCAAGCCGGCCTCAAAGGTTTAGCCACGTATCGCCCTAACAGCATACTCGGCAGCGTGTTATCGGTGGCAGGTGCCGCACCGGAAGCGAGCGCCGCCGTCGAAAACAAAGTCATTGCCGACGAAGATTTATTGCGCAGACAATTCGATGGCCGACCATTCGGCGACCTCGAATCGGTCACCTCAAAAGTACAGTACATGACTTACGAAGGCAGAAAAACCGTCTACCTGACGGTCAGCTTCATTCATGTGCAAGGCATGGTCGGCGGCGAACGCGTAACGATAGAGCGACCGTTCGAATTCTTCATGCCGGCCGGGCAGAAAAACGATGGCCAACAATGGATTACTGCCAGCATGCGTTTGCTGTCGATGGCCGCGCGTTCCGGTGGTTCAATTTCCAAAGCCTTGGCCGACATGCGCGAAGTGGTGTGGGACAAAGGCACGGTACGCTGCGGCACCTTGACCAAGGACGATGGCAGCCAAGCGCCGCTGTTCCATGAATCGGAAGTCGCGGCGATCGGTTATTCCTTGCAACGCATCTTGATGAAACGCGGTTATCTCGATGCCGCCGGCAATCAGATTCCGGTGCATGTACTGGCCGAACGCTTCCGCTCGCGCATGCAGCAATACGGCCTCGACGACCTCGCATACGAGGGCGACAATGCCCCGATCAGCTATGTCGCCACCGGTAAAAAATGCCCGGACTGCGGCGCTTACGCCTTGCAAAAAATCGATGGCTGCAGCCGTTGCGTGTCTTGCGGGTATGTTGGTGCTTGTGGCTGATTGTAGGGTATAGGGGAGCGCGGGTTTGATGTGGGGGGACCCATAAGTTGCGACTAATCTGATATTTTCAGTTTGCGAGCAAAAACAGCTTCTTTTTGATTTAAACAAAGAGGGCCAGTGAAAATCACTGGCCCTTCTTTTTTTGGCTGTTCGTCAAATTCCGTGGGATTTTTAATTAAGTTTTTGTTTTTTTGTGCGAATACCCAACGCTCGCATTCGAAGGAGCGACGCGATGGCAGGGGATGCAAACCCCTTCCAGAGTCTTTTCCATCGTC
>NZ_JASJVS010000039.1:0-42875 GCF_035019605.1 Undibacterium sp. 5I2
CACTCATGGTCTGCCTCGTCTCTTTTCGACAGACACTAGTTTAAACTGTTGTCCGGATATGTGGATCCACTATAGCATTCCCGTGTTCCATATCATCTTCCTTCTAGCCGTGTAGTTTCGCAAACGAGCGCAAGGTCTTTCCCAGTCTGGACAGGATAAACTCCGCCACGTCGGGATCTAGGCACATGGTCACGCCAGTATCCATCAGCGCAGCTAACAGAATGCCGAGATGCCAGGCAGCGCCGTCCGCATCGACGCCATGGCGGCGTAAAAAAGTGCTGACGTCGCTGCGCTGAGCGCGTTGAGCCTGCGCCAACAGGTAATCGGCGATATCCTGCTCGAAATCCTGCAGCCGCAGGGTAACACCACCGATGCCACAGGCGCAGCCCGTCGCCAAGGCGACGTGCTGGCTAGACAAGCGTTGCCAGATATCGAGCAATTCCTGCGCAATGCAGGCTACTCCGGTGCTCATGGCAAGTTCCATGATCTCAGACCGTGGCAGACGGTTCGAGCGCGCGCAGACGCTCTGTGGCTGCGGCATCCACCTGACCATCCGCGGTCAGCGCTACCCGATATGCCTGTTCGGCTTGCAGCGTGCTGACGTAGCCTTCGCGGACATCGTGAGCCACCAACTCCGGGTCACGCTCAGCAGCGGCGCCAAAGCCACCACCACCGCCAGAGAGCATCTTGTAAGCATCGCCACGGGCAAGGCGGACATTGAAAATCTTGGCGTTGGGCAGCTCTTCATCCCATACGCCGTTGCGCCGAATTCCTATGCCGTTGCCGGCCGCTTCACTGCCTCCATCTAGCCCCCATGGCTTGCAGTGAACCCGATCGATACGGGTGGTGACGGCAAACGGTGACAAGGCTTGTACGACCATTTCTGCACCCAAGCCACCGCGCTGACGCCCTGGACCGGCACTGTCCTGACGCAAGCGATAACTTTCCACCAGCACCGGATATTTCGATTCCAATTGTTCGGTAGGACTGTTATGGGTATCGCCATCGTTAATGCAGACCGTTGCAGAGACTCCATCCTCGCGCGCCTTTGCACCCCAGCCACCGCCAAGCGGGCCGATACCGACAATAAATAACCGGCCATCCTCGGGCGAAATCCCGTGAATGTTGGGGAACACCAAGTCGGCATGGTGACCAGCAATGGCACGTGCAGGAATCGCTGATGCCAAGGCCTTGAAAATCGTATCGATGACCGTCATCGGGAAGGTCATCCAGACCCGCATCGGGAACGGCCGCTCGGCACTGATCACGGTTCCCATCGGCATAATCACCTTCAAGGAGCGGAAGCTGCCGTCATTCACCGGATAATCGGTCGGCGTAGTCAGGCATTTGTAGGCAACCTGTGCGCAAGCGATACCAGTACTGAAACCTGAATTGTAGAAACCACGTACCTGCTTGGCCACATCGGTGAAGTCGACCGTCATTTCATCACCCTGAACGATCACCTTGACCCGGATAGGAATGCGCTTACCGACTTCGAGACCATCATCATCCATAAACGATTCGGCCTCATACACGCCATCCGGAATGGTCCGCGTGTTCGCCCTAGCCAGTGCCTCTGAATGGTCCATGATCTGCTGTACCGAAGCCGTTACCGCCGACCAACCATAACGCTGCACCAGATCCAAATAGCGCCGCTCACCGGTCGTGATGGCGGTAATTTGTGCGCGCAGATCGCCCATGGCGCGTTCCGACAGGCGTACGTTCATGGCGATGATATCGAGTAAATCTTGATTGACGATACCTTCCTTACGATATTTGACGATAGGAATCTGGATCCCCTCGGAATAGATATCCGTAGTGATCTGACCCAAGGTACCGCCGACATCCAACCAGTGCGCCATACAGCAGGTAAAGCCGATCAGTTGGCTGTCGTGGTAGACCGGCATGGTGAAGGTGAAATGGTTCAAATGGCTGCCGGTGATGTACGCGTCATTGGTGACGAGGATATCGCCGGGCTTAATATTTTCCAATCCAAAATGACGTATCTTAGCCTTGACCGTCTCACTCATGCCACGGATGAACATTGGCAAGCCGAGGCCGATCGAGATCGAATCACCGTTGACCGTAAATAAGCCGACGGTAAAGTCGAGTGCTTCGTAGATAATCAGATTGTAGGCGGTGCGAGTCAGGTTAGACTTCATTTCTTCCGTCACGGCGATCAGACCGTTGCGGATAATTTCGACGGTTACAGCGTCGACTGCTGGTGTGGCTTTCATTATAATTCGCTCCCGATAGTTATTTGCAAGTTGCCGCACACGTCGACTATGGCATGATCACCCGGTTGTATCACCGTGGTTGAAGCGTGCTCCTCGATCAACGCCGGCCCATCGATGCGGTTCCCGCTACGCAGCAAATGACGTTTGTAGACATTGGTAGCGACAAAGGCCTGCGCCGAGCGGAAGTAGACTGGCTTACAGGTGCGCAGCGCCTCGTCCGGCGGCGTGATACCACCCTCTTCAACGGTATGGCGCGGCGGCTTGCGCATGACACCTAACACCGTCACTCGCAGACTGACCAGATCGGCCGGCTCAGCCGGCGCGGAGATACCATAACGAACTGCATGTACCGCATCAAAGCGCTGTTTAATGGCATCGCGATCTTGCCGCGCAAAATAGGCGGTCTCCAATTCAACCGCCACCGCGTGTTCTTGGCCAACGTAACGCATATCAGCGGCGCGTTCGATCACGATGGCTTCCGGCGTAACGGCAGACTGCGCTAAGGCGGCACGCCCCTCGGCTTCCATTTCCGCGTAGATCGCTTCGATATCCTCGAAAGAGACGTCGTCGAGCTTGCGAAATACCGAGCGGACATAGTCGTAACGCAGATCAGAAAACAGCATACCGTAGGCCGAGAAGTAGCCCGGCGCGTAAGGAATGAGTACCTTACGAATCCCCAGTTCACGCGCAATGGCCGAAGCATGCAAGGGACCCGCACCGCCATAGACCACCATGGTGAAACGTCCGGCGTCGAGTCCGCGCTCGGTGGTGACGGCCTTGACCGCATGCGACATGGCCGTAACAGCGATGCGCAAGATACCGTCGGCGGCCTTGATCGGATCGAGCTCGAGCGGCTTGCCTATGCGTTCGTTCATGGCATGCGTGGCAGCCGCTTTATCGAGCAGCATTTCGCCACCAAGAAAATTATTTTCATCCAAGCGGCCGAGCAAGAGGTTGGCATCGGTGACAGTCGGCTCGGTACCGCCGCGGCGATAGCACGCTGGGCCAGGTATTGATCCGGCACTCTGCGGCCCGACACGCAGCGCATTACCCACTTCCAACCGGGCAATACTACCGCCGCCGGTGCCGACTTCGAAGATGTCTATCATCGGTATCTGAATCGGCAAGGCCTTTTCATAACCGCCGATCAGCGCGCTGCTGCTGGTCAGTGGCTTGCCCTCGCTGATCACGCCAGCCTTGGCGGTAGTGCCGCCCATATCAAAGGCAATGGCATCACCCAAACCAAGTTGCGCGCAGATGGCTTGGGCACCGATCACTCCGGCCGCCGGCCCCGATTCAAGCATGCGTACACATTCGCGGCGCGCATGGTCGAGCGGGAACAATCCGCCGGTCGATTGCACGGCATAAAAATCGCCTGGGAATCCTTGCTGAGTCAAGTGCGACTCCAATTCACCGAGATAAGCCGACACCCGCGGTCCGACATAGGCATTGGCGGCAACGGTAGAGACGCGCTCGAACTCACGGTACTCTTGCGACAATTCGTGCGAAGCGGTGACGAACACGCCAGGCATTTCTTCACGCACGATTTCGCGCACGCGAATTTCGTGTGCCGGATTACGATACGAATGCAGCAGCAGAATCGCGACCGCCTCAACCCCTTGCTCCTTGAGTTCGCGTGCCAGAGCGCGTACTCGGTCTTCATCGAGGGCCTGGTAGATGCTGCCGTCGGCCAGCAGGCGCTCGGGTACTTCATAGCGCAACGAGCGAGGTATCAGCGGCTCGTGCTTGGAGAAAAACAGATTGTAAGCGTCGGGGCGATTGACCCGACCGATCTCATAGATATCACGGAAGCCTTGGGTGATCAGCAGCGCAGTTTTAGCACCGTTGCGCTCCAGCAGAGTATTGATCACGATCGTCGATCCATGCAGAAACAGGCCGCCATTTTCGACATGGGCACCGGCACTGTCCAAGGTATTCTGAATACCATCGACCAGTTGACCATGGGTAGACAGTGCCTTACCAAACGACAGTTCACCGGTTTGTTCATTGAGTATCGCCAAGTCGGTAAAGGTACCGCCGATATCCACCGCGATCCGCAGATGACCGGTACTGCGCTGACTCGATTTGTTAGGGTTCATCATATTTTTGACTCCAATTGATTTTTTTAAATGGCCTCAACGACATTGCGCAATTTGCCGATTTCTGTAATTTCCACTTCGACGACATCACCCTGCTTCAAATACAGCGGCGGTTCACGACGATCACCAACGCCACCCGGTGTACCCGTGGCGATGATGTCGCCTGGACTCAATGTAGTGAAACGGGACAGGTAGGCGATGATGACTGGCAAGGAGAAGATCAAATCGGACAGCGGCGCTTGCTGGACCACTTCGCCATTGAGCCGCGTAGTCAGCTCAACACGGGTGATATCGGCGATGTCGTCCGCCGTCACCAGCGCGGGTCCAAACGCACCGGTGTGAGCAAAGTTTTTTCCCGGTGTCCATTGGTGAGTGTGGCGCTGCCAGTCGCGCACCGTGCCATCGTTGAAGCAAGCGTAACCGGCGATGTGGCTGAGCGCATCGGCTTCGGCGATGTCGCTGCCACCTTTACCAATCACCAGCGCCAGCTCCCCTTCGTAATCGAACATATGCGACTTGGAGAAAGGAAAACACAAGGGCGCACCGTCGGCGATGAGGGTATCGGCAAAGCGTAGAAAAATTGCCGGATAAGGCGCGTCCGGACGCTTGGTCTCGGCGACATGTGACTTGTAATTGAGTCCGACGCAAAAGATTTTACGCGGGTTACTCAGCGGTGGCAGCAGTTGGACATCTGATAACGACAAGGTCGCCGCTTTACCAGCAACAGCGGCCGCAACGTCCGGTAAGGCTTGTGCATCGAGTACCGCGCGGATGTCCGGATACCGGGCCAGCAGGCTGGCATCGAGTTCGATAATTTGTTGGCCGGACAAGACGCCATAGACGGCTTGCCCATTGTATTCATATGCGACTAACTTCATTGCATGTCTCCTTGGTTTTCGAAGGGGGGCTGGCTTAACCAGCATTTCAGCAAAGTGTAGGCCATGCCATGATATGCGAGAAGACAGGTATCAGACATTTCAGCTATACTAAATATTACATAACTGGAGAGTGCATGAACTACTCAGCATGGAAGTTGTTTGTCGATGTCAGTGAACTGGGCAGTCTGACCAAAGCGGCGTTTGCCTATGGCACGACACAGCCTCACATCAGTCGGCAGATCAGCGAACTGGAACGTGAGTGCGGTGGGCGCTTATTCCAACGGACTGGGCGTGGCATGGTGTTGACGGAATTGGGGCGGCGTATCGCGCCACGCGTGCGCGTCTGGATCACGCAGACTGAACAACTGGAAAACGATATCCGTGCCACGGCCGGTACGCCGGTGGGTACGGTACGTATCGGCGTCTTGCCATCCACCTCGCATCCCTTGGCAAGCACGCTCTATCATGAATTAAAAAAACGCTATCCGCTGGTTCAGCTCATCGTACGCGAAGGCCAGGGGGCGCAGCTGGAAACCTGGCTGGAAAGTGGCGAAGTGGATCTGGCAATCCTATACCGCCACAACCCCGTCCCCAGCAATGGCGACATTTATTTGACCAAGACACCGACATTTCTAGTCGGGCCACATGGCGATCCGCTGACGCGTGCAGAAACGGTCCGTTTCGATACACTCGATCACCTGCCGCTGATACTATTCTGCCGCCCAAACTCATGGCGCGACCGCTTAGATCAATTGGCAGCAGACCGTGGCATCACGCTCAACGTCGCTGCCGAAGCCGATTCACTGGGTTTCCAAACCCAGCTCGTTGGCGGCGGCGGCATGTATGCCTTACTTGGCCCCTTCGCCATCTCAGGTGCCGACAAGGCACTGCGACTGCAGGCATCTCGGTTGGAAGAGCCAGAATTAAGCCGCTACATTGCCTTGGCAATGTCGCGCCATGTACAACTGACGCTGGCCTGCCGCGCCGTGATCGAATTAATTGAAGAAGTTGAACATCCTGAACTCCATCAACTGCCTGTTATCAACAGCTGAGCAAGATGGCTTCAGGCACCAGGGACTGGTTGGAACCCGGAAGAAATGGGGCGAATATCATCGTCACCCTCTTCCCCCAAAAAACCACCCGACTGACGCGACCACATACTGGCATACAGACCGCCGCGCGCCAGCAGGGTTTGGTGATCACCTTGTTCAAGGATTTCACCACGATCGATGACAAGCAATCTATCCATCGCCGCAATGGTACTGAGCCTATGCGCAATCGCCAGCACGGTCTTGCCCTCCATTAATTGCGCCAAGCTGGTTTGTATGCTTGCCTCCACCTCCGAATCGAGCGCACTGGTGGCTTCGTCGAGCACTAAAATCGGCGCGTTCTTGAGCATCACGCGGGCAATCGCGATGCGCTGCCGTTGCCCACCCGATAGCTTCACGCCGCGTTCACCGACATGGGCGTCATACCCACGGCGGCCCTCGCCGTCGACCAAACTGAGTATAAAGTCATGCGCCGCTGCGCGTTTGGCGGCGGCGATCATGTCGGCCTCGCTGGCATCCGGTCGGCCATAGATGATATTGTCGCGCACCGAGCGATGCAGCAAAGAGCTGTCTTGCGTCACCAGACCGATTTGTGCACGCAAACTGTCTTGCGTGATGTGCGCGATATTCTGACCATCAATCAGCACACGGCCCGATTCAATATCGTAAGTACGCAGCAGGATATTGACGATGGAAGACTTGCCTGCCCCCGAACGTCCGACCAATCCGATTTTTTCACCGGCACGGATATGCAGCGACAATTGATCAATCACGCGCCGCGTACCGCCGTAAGAAAAACAGACCTGCTCAAAGCGCAGCTCGCCGCGCGTCACGCGCAAGGGTGCGGCGTCCTCTTGGTCACGCAAAAGATTGGGCCGCGCTAAGGTGTTGATGCCGTCCTGTACGGTCCCGACATGTTCGAACAGCGCCGCCATTTCCCACAACATCCAATGCGAAAAACTATTGACGCGAATAGCCATCGCGGTTGCCGCTGCGACCGCCCCCACGCCCAACTGATCTTGCGTCCACAAGTGCATCGCCAACCCGGCCACAGCAAGTATCAACAGCATATTGAGCGTATGCAGCAGCACATCGGAGGCGGTAATCAAACGACTTTGGCCGTAAGCCGTTTGCAAATATTCTTGCATCGCCACCTTGGCATAATTCGCCTCGCGGCGCGAATGAGAAAACAACTTGATCGTCGTCATATTCGCATACGCATCGGTGATGCGGCCGGTCAGCATTGAGTGCGCATCAGATTGCTCTTGTGAGACTTTGGTCATACGCGGTACGAAGAAACTCAGCGCCAAAATATACAAACTGATATACACCAAGAACGGCAGCAGCAGCCAAGTATTGAGCGCGCCGGCCAATACCACCATGGTGACGAAGGTGACGCTGACAAAGACCAGCGCATCGGCCATCACAAACGCAATATCGCGTACCGCCATCGCGGTTTGCATGACCTTAGCCGATACCCGTCCGGCAAATTCATTGGCATAGAAACTACTGCTTTGACCCAACATCAAGCGATGAAACAGCCAACGTAAGCGCATCGGCATATTGCTGCCTATGGTTTGCCAGCGCAGCAGTGCACCGAGGCCGACCAAGAGCGGGCTGGCCAACATGATCCCAGCCAGAACAAGTAGCTGCCCGCGCGCATCAATCCAAAGGCGCTCGGGCGAGATGTTCGCCAACTGGTCAACGATGCTGCCCAGCATATTGAACAATAAAGCGTCAAATGCCCCGCTGGCAGCACTGCACAGCGCCATCGCGGCGATATAGCGGCGCACACCGTCAGTGCAATGCCAAAGAAATGCCAATAGTCTTTGGGGCGGACGCACCGGCTCCGCATCGGGATAGGGATGAGCTAATTTTTCAAACACACCAAACATAGATTCTCCAATCGCGCTGCTACCTGCGCGTCCTTAAGCACCCACGCGCCAGCGAAGGCAGAGTGGGCCGGTGGAATGTTTTACATGTAACAGGGGAAGCGCAGAAATTGCCTTGGAGCAAGTAGTTTCGTCGCGACGACCAGCTTAGTCATCTGAATTGGAAATTAGTTCTGAGGGGACACAGAAAAATTTTTTGATGTGGGAATGCGCGGACTCCAGCAAGCTGGCCGCGCCCCACAAATTTAAGGCAGGCTGTTTTTATAAATCTGCCCATCCTTCATGATCACAAGAAAATTCTTGCCGGGATCGGCCACAAGCTGAAGATGGGCGAGCGGATCTCCATCAACCAGCAACAAATCGGCCAAGGCCCCCTCCTGCACCACGCCAAGTTTGCCGGCATACGGGCTGCGCGCGCCCGACAGGGCCAGCAAGGCGGCATTGTCGGCCGTTGCCATTTTCAAGGCTTCCGCCGGCGTATACCAGCGCAGCATATCGACTAATTGTTGACCTTGTTTGGCTGCGGCTTGGGCGCTGAACAGTATGTCGGTGCCCCAGGCAGTTTTGATTTGATACTTCTTGGCCAGCGCATAAGCATGTTCGGTGCCGCCGACCATTTCGAGTTCTTTCTTACGGTTAGACGAGCCTTCGGCATGGCTGGAATGGCCGTCGTCCAAGAACGGCTGCAAGCTCCACCAAATGCCTTTTTTCGCCATCAACTGGGCCGTCGCCTCATCGAGCAATTGCCCATGATCGATGCATTGAACGCCGGCTTCGATCGCTTGGCGCACCGCACGCGGCGTGTAGGCATGCACGGTCACATACGTGCCCCAGTTAGCAGCCGCTTCGACTGCCGCACGCAACTCTTCCACCGTATATTGGGTCACGTCGAGCGGATCCATGCTCGACGAAACGCCGCCACCGGCCATCAATTTCAGTTGCGTCGCCCCAAGTGCCAACAACTCGCGGCTGCGCATGCGCACGGTGTCGGCATTGTCGGCAATGACCGTGGCACCGACTCGCTCGGCATATGAGGAAGCACCGGCTTGGATAGGAAATTCATTGGGAAAACGAAAATCGCCATGACCGCCGGTTTGCGACAGGAAGGCACCGCTGGGCCAAATCCGCGGACCGGGTACCAAGCCACTGTCTATACCCCGTTTCAAACCGAATACCGGTCCGCCCAAGTCGCGCACGCTGGTAAAGCCGCGCTGCAACATGTCGGCGGCGGCCTTGACTGCCGCCACATTGATGTAACCGATATCGGCCGTCAGCAAGACCATCTGCGGCACAGTTGCAAACATCAGATGGGTGTGGGCATCGATCAAGCCCGGCATCAGGGTGCGCCCTTTGCCTTGGATGATGCGGGTCGCCGAACCGGCCGCCGCTTGCAGCGGTGTGCGCGAAATTTTGACGATGTACTTGCCATCTACCAAGACATCCGATGGTGCCGACAAGCTCGTGCCGGTGCCATCAAAAATACGTACTTGCTGGAACAGCACGGCCTCGGCCTGGGAATTTTGCGTAAAAGCAAGCATCAGGCAGGCGGCCTGCATGATGCGTACTGTGGATGTTTTCAAGATGGATGGCATGTCTGCTGCTCCTTGTGGCTGGTGGGCTATGCATCCAATCAAGGATAGCAGTAAGCGATGAATGCGCAAGCTGCGCGCACATTGCTTCGTCTGAGCCTGGGGGTCTGCAATAGTTCCATCGAGGCGCAGCACTGCATATCGAGCAGCGCGGCCAGGCGATGGTGAAATGTCATTAAAAGTTCATATTTGCAAGTTTATTTTCTGCCATGCTGACGAACTGTGATTTTTAGCCCAAAACGATTTGGCGCTGCGATTGCACCGTTGTCTGTCGACATCCAACCTTGCTACAGGATTATTCCATGTCTAATTCGAAAAACGCATCAATGCATTTTTCTCTCAGTGCGATCGCCGCAGCGGCCGCTTTGCTGTCTGCTTGTTCCGGCAGCTCCACCGTCAGCGCTCCGACTGTCATCCTTAAGGGCGTGGTCACAGCCAGCGCCTTGATCGCCGGTTCAGCTACCGACCCGACCATCAAGGCCGGTTACCATCAAGCGGCACTGGTCTGCGTCGACGCCAATAACAATGGCAAATGCGACAGCAGCGAAAATCCGGTCAGCACCGATGCCAACGGTAATTTCTCAATTACTCTGCCAGCCAATGCTGCGCTGATCGCCGACCTCGGTACCAGTGCAACTAACAGCGCCAGCGGCGCTAAATTAGCCAGCCGCAATGTGTTCCGTGTCTCGATCGATCAAGTCGCCGAACAAGCTGGCACCGGCATCGTGATCAGCTCGCTGTCGTCGGAAGTGACACGCATGAGTGAAGCCAATGGCAGCACCTATGCAGTCGAAAAACAAAATCTCGCGACCCGTCTCGGCGTGGCAGTAACAGCCGTTCTGAGCGACGTCAACAGCGCTACCGGCACGACCCAAGCCGCCTTGCTGAGCGAAGCCAACACTTTGAGCAATCGCTTCGCCTACGCCATCACCAAGCTCGACCGCGGTGATTTGTTTCCCGATGCGCTGGCGGTACCGGGTGGCGATCCGCGCCTGAAAGGTTTGGGCAATGTCACGGCCATCACAGCCAATACGGCCGATACGCGCGCACCGATCACTTTCTTACAATCGCAGCAAGCCGCGTTCAACGTCGAAGGCGTGCCACGTTACGATCATATTTTCATTGTCATGCTGGAAAATAAAGCGACTTCATCGATTTTGAATTCGCCATTCGCACCGAAAATCAACGGCTATTTGCAAGCTGGCAATCAATTGACCAGCTACTATGCAACCGGCTACCCAAGTGAGCCGAACTACACCGCACTCGGTGGCGCCGATGATTTCGGTATCGCCGATGACAGCCAATGGAATTGCGACGCCACCGGTGCCAATGCGGTACAAGACACGCCGGTACCGGACAATACCCAGCCTGGCTTAGCCAGCTCGCCGTTTGCCTCGACTTGTACCCAAGTAGCGGCGGTCAATCACAATATTGTCGGCAAAGCGAATTTGTTCAATGCTCTCAGCAAGGTCGGCTTGAGCTGGAGAACCTATAACGAGTCGACCAATCCGGGCCAAGATTTACGTACCGACAGCGTGGCTGACGCCGCCGTGATCGCCACCGATCATGTCTATGCACCGGGCACTCTGGGCGGCAATACCAGCACCATCGGTAACGCCGCATTAACACTGTCCATGCCGGCCGGCCTGTACAAAACCAAGCATCATCCAGGCATGGCGTATCAAAATGTGCGCAGTGCCCCGGAATGGAAATACAGTAACCGCACCATGGGTGGCGGTCAGTGGGATGCTGTTTTGAAAAACGGCAGTGCCTATGCGATTCCGGCCAATTACAATGCCGATCAATTCGGTACAGATTTGCTATCTGGTAATGTCGGCAGCATCAACTTCATCATGCCCGATCAGTGCGACGACATGCATGGCATCACCATCAAAGGCACGCTCAATGGCGTGGTCACCTCGGCCAGTGATTGCTCCAGTGTTGCCAACAACGTCGCCGTTGCCACCGGCGGCGCGATCATCACCCGCGGCGATAATTTCATCGATGGTTTGGTGAAGAAAATCCAAGCTTCACCGTTGTGGACTAACCCGCAAAAACGCGTCGCCATCGTCTTGATGTTCGATGAAGGTAATGCCACCACTGGTCTCAATTCCTGCTGCGGCTGGAATGTCGCCAACAGTACCGTCGCTAATCCGCTCAAGCAAAATGCTGATGGCAGTTGGTCGGTCGACAGCAGCATCAACAACTACAGCAAGGGGAATCGTGGCCACGGTCAAAGTGTGTTCGGCATACTCAACAACCAAGCCAAAGCACCGAAGGGAATTGCCGACAGCGATGCCTACAGCCACTTCTCCTTCGTGCGCACCTTGCAAGACATGTTCGGCCTGGCCGATCCGGTCAATGATGCGAGCTATATGAATCGTTCCAAGTACACGGAAAAATTCATCTCGGCTAACATCCTCAATTTGCCGGAATATACAGGCAGCGCCGATACCCACTTTGACTCGGTTCGTCCGATCAATCACGCCTTCGTGATTCCGGCGACCTATGTACAAAAGCAAACCGCTGACGTCACGACACCGGCACAAACCGGTGCCGACGTCAACCAAACCAGTGTCTGGGCTTTGAAATAAGCCCTCCCCGCCTTACCCCTGCCGGCGTGCTGCATTGCACGCGCCGGCAGCTTGATTTGATCGACTATGCATAACTCTTTCTGCCTCCCCGTCCGCCACGTGTTCGTCAGTTTGTTAACTCTGGCGCTGTGTGCCTGCGGCGGCCCGAACAAAGTCGGCGACACCGTCGCTACCAGCAACAACGTCAGTGCCAGCGTGAGCAAGCTCAGTGCCGCAGCCTTGGTCGGACAAAAAATATTTTTTGACCAGAACCTCTCGGGTTCCGGCAAGATGTCGTGCGCCACCTGCCACGATCCGAATTTCGCGTATGGTCCGCCGAATAAGTTGGCGGTGCAATTAGGCGGTATCGCGCTCGATCAGCCCGGCAGCCGCGCTGCGCCATCCTTGCGTTATAAAGACGTGACACCGGCCTATGCCGATCTGCTCGACAATCCCGATGGCATCAGCGCGCCCGGACCGGGCGGCGGGTTTACCCAAGACGGCCGGGTCGACAGTTTGGCGGCACAAGCCGCCATTCCCTTGCTCAATGCGGCCGAAATGGCCAATGCCAGTGGCGACGCCGTGGTCGCCAAATTGAAAACTGCCAGCTATGCTGCACTGTTTACCGCCGCCTTCGGGACCGATGCCTTCGCCGACAGCAAGGCCGCCTTTAACAATGCCACATTGGCTTTGCAAGCATTTCAATTGGAAGACAGCAGCTTTCATCCATACAGCAGCAAATTCGATTTACATGCATCGAATAAGCTCGGCGGCACCTTCAGCGCTGCCGAGGCACGCGGATTGAAAATTTTTTCCGACCCGAACACCGGCAATTGCGCTTCCTGTCATTATCAAGGTGCCGGACGCGAAGGCAGCTCCGGTCTGTTCACCGATTTTTCCTATGCAGCCATCGGCGTGCCGCGCAACCGTGCCAACGCAGTCAATCTGGACCCGAGCTTCATCGATGAAGGCATTTGCGGCCCGTTCCGGCGCGACCATTTGCCCGCCACGGCCAACAGCGCCAATGCTTATTGCGGCATGTTTAAAACACCGACGCTGCGTAATGTCAGCACACGCCAAGTGTTTTTCCATAACGGCGTACTGACTTCTTTGCTGCAGGTACTGCAGTTTTATAATACCCGCGATACCAATCCTGAGATCTGGTACCCGACCATCGGCGGCACGGCCTTGAAAACCCCGAGCGCCAACTTTCCGAACTACGGTTTGATCACCACCCAGTACAGCGGTGGCACTGTCAGTAAATACGATGATTTACCGGCTCGGTATCGCGCGAATATCGATACCCAGTTGCCACTGGACGGACGTAAAGCCGGCAGCAAGCCGCCGATGTCAGACCAAGACCTGGCCGACTTGGCCTGCTTTCTCGGCACGCTGAACGATGGCTATCAAGCCGGCAGTCCGACCAACAACGCAGCCTGCCAATAAGCGCGCCACATTGCGTCATTTTAAAATATTGAAGACCATTATGTTCAACATGAAAAAACTGCTTCCTACCCTATGCGTCACCGCGGCACTGAGTGTGCTGTCGGCCTGCAGCGGCCAAACCGAACTCAATCGCGAAAATCTGCAAGTCGGCATGCAAGCCTATCTGGCGCAACGCGGCGATCTGTGTCTGGCAAAAAATACCTGGCCCATCGATGTCACGCAAAAGGAAATCGATCTCGGTGCGCGGAATGCCCTGCAAATGCCTGTACTCGAACGCCTAGGCTTGGTAAAATCTTCGGTGGCCAAAGTGATCAGCAGCGACGAAGACCGCAGTGCCGAAATGCTGGTACACCGCTATGAGTTGAGCGCACGTGGACGCGAATTTTATCTGAGCAAACCGATGCGCAGCATGAAATCCGATGGCAGCAGCAAAACTGCCAACGGCGATTTATGCGCAGCGAAACTAACGCTCGATCGCGTTGTTGACTGGCAAGCCGTCAGCAGCAGCGGCAGTGAGAAAATGGTCGTGGTCAATTACACTTATCGCGTCAGCGCCGCCGACTGGGTCAAGGATGCGGAGATTCAAAAGGTATTCCCGATGCTGGCACGCGTCATCAACGGTGCCGGCAGCATGCAATTACAAGAAAGTTTCAAACTCACGCCCACAGCTTGGGTGGCGGTCGATTTATAAGCGGAGTCTGGCCTAAGTATGCATACCGTCGTCAATTTTTCACCCGAACTGGGCAGCTGGATCACGGCCCATCTCGATAGTGGCCACACGCCGACTCAGCTGATCGAAGTCATGCAAGCGCAACAGATGGAAGCCGCTGCCGCGCAAGCTATCATGGCCGCCTTTGTCAAGGCGCGTCGTAACGGCCATGCTCTGCCCTTGCAGCAGGTGCCGCTGCATGTCGGCGTCGATACCGACGCGCTCGTGCATTTGCCAGCTACGCATGTAATCAACACGCATGACCGCCGGATCACGGTCACGGCCCGCGCCGCCAGGCCGGCGCTGGCCTTACTGAGCAATGTACTGAGCGCGGCCGAATGCGCCGAACTGATCGCCTTGGCGCGGCCGCGTTTGCATGCCTCGACCATCGTCGACCGCCACAGCGGTGCCGACATCATCAGCCCTACCCGCAGCAGTCAGGGCATGTTCTTTCGGCTCAAGGAAAATCCCTTCATCGCCGGGCTGGATCGACGCCTGGCCGAGATCATGAATTTACCACTGGAAAATGGCGAAGGGATACAAATTTTGTATTACCCGAACGGTGCCGGCAGCGCCCCGCATTATGATTTTCTGCTGCCGGAAACAGATGCCGTGCGCGCTTCGCTGGCGCGCAGCGGGCAACGCTGCAGCACGCTGGTGTGCTATCTGAATGAAGTCGAGGCTGGCGGCGAAACGGTGTTTCCCGAAACCGACTGGCGTATCGCGCCGATACCTGGCAATGCCCTATACTTCGAATATGTCGCTGCCGACGGCACGCTCGATTACCGCTCGCTGCATGCGAGCAGCCCGGTACAAGCCGGCGAAAAATGGGTGGCGACCAAGTGGATGCGCGAAAAAGCCTTTGTTTCAGCCTGAGCACAGCGTAAAAATTCTCACCCCGGCGGGGTGAAAAACTGGTGATAATGGCGACCTATGAATCCACCTCGCTACTGACCTATGTTACGCTTAAATCGTCTTTGCTTGCCGCTACTCAGCGTCACCCTGTTGCTGTCCTCGTCGGCGCATGCCGCCAGCGCAGCCGAACCGAGTGCGGCACTGCACAGCGAAGATACGGCCGCGATTCGCCGCCACCACATCAATAAGCTCACGGAACGCCTGAGCACCGATGAAGAAACGCTCAAGCAAAGCTGCCGCTTTGAATCCGAAATTTCGCTGGCACCGCCGCCCAAACAAATTGCCCTGACTTTCGATGATGGGCCCGAACCGCTACAAACCGAATTTATTTTAACGATACTCAAGAAGTACCAGATTCCCGCCACATTTTTCATGATCGGTGAAAAAGTCCGTGCCCACCCTGAGCTGCTGAAGCTGGTACAAGATTCCGGCTATGGCGTGATCGGCCAGCATTCATGGAGTCATCCGAATTTTCATGATATTTCTACTGACCAGCAGAGTGAAGAAATTCTGAAAAATTATGCCGAAACCAAGGCTTTCAATACCGCCCAATTGTTTCGCTACCCGTATGGAAATTCTACCTGCGCCGCGAATCAGTTACTGAAATCGATCAATCAGCACATCATCGGCTGGCACGTCGATTCCTGCGACTGGGCCTTCGAGCGTAAGGGTTCGGTCGACCTGAAGGAAGCACTGAGCTGCGGCGTCTCAGCACAAAACCGCAGCAATTATCAAGAGCATGTGATATCGGCCGTGCATGCGCATAATGGTGGTATCGTATTGATGCATGAAATTCATCCATCCACGCTCAAACAAATCGATGACATCATTCGCCGTCTGCTCGAGGAAGGCTATGTTTTCAAGAGCCTGGCCGAACCCAGCTTCGAGAAGTACTTCCGCTGACCCCAACCCTAACTCTGATTGAGGCTACCCCATGATCGATATCTGCGCCGTCATACTGGACTTCAACCGCAAGCGTGAAGCGGAACGTCTGGCGATGAAGTATCACAATATGACTACTTCGCCGTTTGTTTTTTTGCGTGCCACCTGCCATCTGTTTTACGCCCGTCTGGCCGCCGCGGCCAAGCTGGCACCGGTGCCGCTGACTTGGTGCATGGGCGACCTGCACTTGGAAAATTTCGGCAGCTATAAAGCCGATAACCGCTTGGCCTATTTTGATCTCAATGATTTCGATGAAGCCGTGCTGGCACCGCTGAATTGGGAATTGCTGCGGCTATTAACCAGCATACAGGTGGCGGCCGACAGCATGGCCGTCAGCGCACCCGAAGCGCGCGAGTTAGCGGAAGAATTTTTGCTGCATTATCGGCAGATTCTCAGTCAGGGCAAAGCCTATTGGATCGAGCGCGAAACCGCGCAAGGCTTGGTGCGCAATTTGCTCAGCGAATTAAAATTCCGCCAACGCAGCGATTTTCTCGACCGCCGCAGTTATTTTGAAAACGGCCAACGACGGCTGCGCATCGATGGTAAAAAAGCGCTGGCTGTAAGTGCTAAGCAAGCTGCCAAAGTGACGCGTTTTCTAAAAGCATTCGCACTGACCCAAAGCGATAAGAAATTCTTCAAACCGCTCGACATCGCGCGTCGGGTGGCCGGCAACGGCAGCCTCGGCGTCGAGCGCTACATCATTCTGGTACATGGTAAAGGCGGCACCAACGGCAATTACCTGCTCGACCTGAAACAGGCATTACCCTCCTCGTTAATTCCATTTTTAGACACCCCACAACCGCAGTGGAAATCCGAAGCCGAGCGCGTGGTGACGATACAAAAACGCATGCAAGCGATGTCGATGGCGTTTTTGCAGGATGTGCAAATCGACGGCCAATCGTATTTGCTGCGCGCTTTGCAACCAGCCGAAGACCGCATCAATCTCGATAGTTCGGCCAGTTCTTATGCCGATTTAAAACAAGCCATAGGCGTGATGGGCATAGTAGTCGCTTCGGCGCAGTTACGCAGTGCCGGCCGTTCCGGCTCGGCCAATGCCGATGCCTTGATCGCGCATGCTGCCGACCAGAGTTGGAGCAAACCACTGCTCAAACGCAGCCGCGAGTGCGCCAAACAAGTACAAGAAGATTGGAAAACCTATTGCAAGGCGTATCAGCGAGGCGATTTCAGCTTGCCAAGCTGAACAAGGGGAGCGCCGTCAGCGGCACTCCCTACTGCTTATCAGTGCTGCAGCATGGCGTTGATCTCATCGAGATCGGCTTCTTTGAGAATGCCGGCCGCGGCTTTCAAGCGCAAGCCGCTCATCACGGTATCGTAACGTGCCTTGGCCAAGGTTTGGCGGGTGGTATATAACTGTTGCTGGGCATTGAGCACATCGATATTGATGCGCACGCCGACCTGATAACCGAGCTTGTTCGAGTCGAGTGCCGATTGGCTGGAAATTTCTGCCGCCTCGTAGGCCTTCACCTGAGCCAAGCCGCTGGTGACACCAACATAGGCTTGGCGCGCGCCGAGTGCCGCAACGCGCCGCGCCGTTTCAAAATCATTACGCGCTTTATCGGTCAGGGCTATCGCTTCGTTAACTCTGCTGCTGACGGCAAACCCGGCAAACAGCGGGATATTCCACTGCACGCCGATGGCGCTCGGATTGCTCACACCGGTGCTGGAGACGCCAGACGCACCGCCGGAAGAATTGCGCCCAGTGCTGGCGACCAGATCAACGGTAGGATAATGGCCGGCGCGATTGCGCTCGATTTCACGCTTGGCAATTTCGACACTCACTTGCGAGGCGACCACCGAGAAATTCTGTGCTTCGGCCGAACTCACCCAATCTTCGATCCGTTGCGGCTGCGGCGGCGCTAACTGTATGCCAGGTTTCAACATGGCCAATTCACCGCTTTCCTTGCCGATGATTTGCTGCAGTGCCGAGCGTTTAACTTGCAAATCGCTTTGTCCGGCAAATTCCTGCGCCACGATCAAATCATAGCGCGCTTGGGCTTCGTGGGTATCGGTGATGGTCGAAGTACCGACATCAAAATTGCGCTTGGCCGAGGCCAACTGTTCGGAAATCGCCAGCTTTTGCGCTTGTAAGGTGAGCAAGTTGTCTTGCGCCGTCAAAACATCAAAATATGCTTGCGACACGCGCACGATCAAGTCTTGACGTGCTTGTGCAAACACAGCATCACTGGCGACGACCGATAACTTACCCTGTTCGTATTGCTGCCAGTTAGCCCAACGAAACAGTGGCTGCGTCAATGCCAGCGTCACGGTGTTGACGGAATTGCGCGCTACGCCATTGCCATAGCCGGGCAAGTCGAGTTCATTGCGAGTCCGTGAAATCGTGTCAGTGCCACTCAATCCTATGCTGGGCAGCAAACCGGCGCGCCCCTGTACGCTCTTTTCCATTCCCGCCACTTGCGCCGCACGTGCGCTGGCATACTGGGCATCATTGGCAAGCGCATCTTGGTAAGTCTGCAACAAATCGGCAGCATGGGCAGGAAAAGCAAAAAACGCAGCGGCAAGCAAGCTGGCGAGAACAGGATTACGCATTGAACGCTCCGAAGGATGGTATGAGTTAATAAGTCGGCATCTGAGGATCGACCTGAGTAGCCCAAGCATGGACACCACCACTCAGATTGATCACCTGGGAAAACCCCTGACGTTCGAGAAAATTTGCCACTTGCATGCTGCGTGCGCCATGGTGGCACACACAGACAATCGGGCGATCGGCATCGAGCTCATTGAAACGCGCGGGCACATCGTGCATCGGTATAAGCAGCACGCCGCCTATGTGACAGGTCTCGTGTTCCCAAGGTTCCCGCACATCGAGCAGTAACGGTGCCGGCTTGGCCGAGTCGGTCAGCCAGAGTGCGAGTTCAGCCGCAGAGATAGTTTGCATATGCGATAACTCCTGCAAGGTTCAGAACGAGAAAGCTGCGGCTGGCACCGATCCCGACAGCGCAGGCAAGACGGTATCGAACACAATACGGGTAGCAAACTCGGTGGCGCTGACACGGGTAGTTAATTGCGCATGCATCATTGGCAAGACGCCGGTCACGGCCAACAAACGACCGCCGACCTGTAACTGCTCACGCAGATGCGCCGGTACGGCATCGATGGCACCGGCTATCGCGATGACATCATATTTGCCGCTTTGTTGGGTCGACAAGCCATCGGCGAGTATGACACTGACATTGCGCACGCCATCGGCATGCAGATTATGCTCAGCCAATTCTTTCAGGGCCGGTACGGCTTCGAGTACCGTCACATGCTGGGTCAAATGGGCCAGCAAGGCAGCCAAGTAACCGGATGCAGCACCGATGAGCAGTACTTTGTCGGTCTTGACCACGTCGAGTTCTTCGACGAAACGCGCTTCCATCTTCGGGCTCATCGCCACCGCCGTACCAGGCAGGGGTAATTCAGTATCGAAGAAAGCCAGGCTTTTCTGATCCTGCGGGAAATAATTTTCACGTTTCACAACAATCAGCATGTCCAGAATAGCCTTGTCCAACACGTTCCACGGACGGATTTGCTGTTCTATCATGTTGAAGCGGGCTTTTTCGATATTCATGTCTTCACTCGATTGCAAAAATTATGGGAACCCGCATTTTAACAAATGCCGGTGCCACGATTAAGAAATACCGCGCTGTTTTTAGCACTGACGATCAATTCGCAGCGGTAGAGGCGGTCGGCTTGATCAACAAGCCATGCAAAGCCATCTCTATGTAGTGCTCGAGGTAGGTGCCGAGTTGTGCTGCCGGCACTTGACACATTCCACTCGAATGTTTCCACATCATCATCATGATCATCGGCGCGACCAGCAAACGCGTGTCAATTTCCAAATTGACAGTCCGAATTTCGCTGCGTGCCATGCCGCGTGCGAGTATGCTGGCGACCAGCTTTTCACCGCGACTGACCACTTCGTCCTGATAAAAGTTAGCCAGTTCCGGGAAGTTTCCTTCTTCGGCCATCATCAGCTTCGGCAGGCCGGAAAGCTTGGTGGCCCCGATATCAGTCCACCAACTCATTGCCACCAGCCGAAATAAGGCTTCCGTGCTGCCGGTAAATTCGTCTATGATGCCTTCGGCCCGGCCTATGCTCGGTACGATACTTTCACGAACCACGGCCTTGAACAAATCTTCTTTACTCGAAAAATACAAATACAGCGTGCCCTTGGAAACACCGGCAGCGCGTGCGACATCATCGAGTCGGGTCGCTGCAAAGCCGCGTTCGACAAACAAATCGAGGGCCGCTGCCAACAATTCCTGAGGCCGCGCTTGTTTGCGGCGCTCCCATTTGGGTTTGAATGGACATGACATAATAACAATAACCTGATTAACCAAATAGCTTTCCGGCTCGTGCCGGTGAGAATAACTTACTCTAGAGTCAGTAATATAATCCGCTACTCAGGCAGCGTCAAGCGCCCATTGCTATGCATGATCGCGAAAACAGCGCGGCAAAGCCAGAATGATGTGATGAATTGCTGAAACAAGCAGCTGAAATGACAGCATGGCCGATCAAGCGGAAACGCTATGTCGCAGATAACAGAATATTGACGAAAGAAACGCCATGAATTGTCGCGACCACTGCGGTGCCTGTTGCATCGCCCCATCAATCACCAGTCCCATCCCCGGGATGCCCAATGGAAAGCCGGCCGGCATCCGCTGCATACAGTTGGGCGACGATATGCGCTGCCGCATTTTTGGCCGGCCGGAGCGGCCGGCATTTTGTGCCGGATTGCAGCCAGCCGCCGATATGTGCGGTAACAACCGAGAACAGGCGCTACGCTGGTTGGACGAGTTGGAATTTGCCACCAGGCCGGATAAGCTGGCCCCCCGGCTGCGGTGAGCTGATCCATCAAACGCTAGGAGCCTGAGCAACGAGGGCGAACGATATTGGCAAGCGTGTCGGCAAGCACTGGAGCAAATATTTGAAGCGGACCGCGCGATCACTTTTCAGTCACTTATCCGCAGAACCGGCACCGGTCGATTTCATGCTCGAGCGCTTTAAATTAGCGGCCGCCAGTGGACCACGCTGAAATATCAGCTCAAGCGCAGCGCGCCTGTCACTTATAGCTTGATACGCATACTGTCACCATTCAGAAACTGCATGGTGACACCATCCTCATGCGGCATGATGCGCGTCAGATGTTGTTCGAAGCAATTGGCATAGACTTTTTTACCATCGGCACGAAAAATACCAAACCAACGCTTACCGCTGGCCACCATCTTCGAGGCGGAATTGGCCGCTACCAGCAGGTATTCGGCATCGCGTATGCGTAAGCTGGCCGAAAGCAGTTCCCCGCGTGAAAATACCGCCGGCAAGTGCGCCGAGATGATGCGTTGACCATGGCGTTCGACTTCCATCAATACGCCCTTGGCAGCTTGAAACGGCACCACGGTAAATTGATACATGCCCATGCGCGTCGGTACACGCGCGGCGATTTTGGCGCTTTCTTCAAAATCGGCGAAATATTCGTGTTGCGCAGGCAATGCGCGGCTGGCGATAGTCGGTACGGTGCTCATGGTGTTTCTCCTCCGGTAAGCAAAACGAGCTGGCGACTGGACGCAGATACGAGCAGAATCAGCACTGATACAGTATTGCGAGAATAAACAAAGTTCTCAATTGAAAACTAAAAGGTACTGAAAAACAGTACCTTTCGTCCATCCACGCAGGAGAATTGCTGGCTTAGACCAAATAGTACATAATCCGCCGCCGAACGCTGCTTGCCGTTCCGGCAAAAAGCCAAGCCCGCAACGAGCCCGCATGGTAAGCTTCGTGCCGTTCGAAACCACCTCCACTTTCTCATTTAACGGCATACCATGGACTTATTACTGGCAATTAAAACGATCATTATGGGCATCGTCGAAGGCTTGACGGAATTTCTGCCTATCTCCTCAACCGGGCATTTGATTTTGACCGGCAGCTTGCTCAACTTCACTGGCGAAACACAGAAAGTATTTGAAATCGTGATACAGGCCGGTGCGATTTTCGCCGTGTGCTGGGAATACCGCGCCAAGATCGCCAGTGTGCTCGGTGGTTTGGGCAGCGATCCCAAAGCGCGCAAATTCATGCTCAATCTGATTGTCGCGTTCTTGCCGGCGGCCGTGCTCGGTGTGCTGTTTTCCAGGAGTATTAAAGCGGTCTTGTTTGCGCCGGTTCCCGTGGCTTTGGCCTTCATCATCGGTGGTTTGATCATACTGTGGGTGGAACGCAAGCATCAGCAGGTCGATGTCAGCGATGACAGTCATGCGCGCATCAAGAGCGTCGATGATATGAGCATGCTCGATGCCCTCAAAATCGGTCTGGCCCAATCGTTGGCTTTGATTCCAGGAACCAGCCGTTCCGGTGCCACGATTATCGGCGGCATGTTGTTCGGTTTATCGCGCAAGGCAGCCACCGAGTTTTCCTTCTTTTTGGCCATTCCTACTCTGCTCGGCGCGACTGTGTATTCGCTGTATAAAGCGCGTAATGAATTGTCGATGGCCGATTTGCCGATGTTCAGTTTAGGTACCGTCGCCGCCTTCATTTCCGCATTTTTCTGTGTGCGTTGGCTGCTGCGCTATATCAGCTCGCATAATTTTAATGTTTTCGCATGGTATCGCATCGCATTCGGGATTATGATATTAGTGACTGCTTACACTGGTACCATCGCTTGGGTTGATTAATTCTGTGTCACTGAATCGCATGAACGAAACCGCGCCCGATACCGTTGCCGAAGCCTTGCACTTGTTGCAAACGGTATTCGGTTATCCGGCCTTCCGCTTGCAGCAAGGCCAAATTGTCGAACACGTCGTCCATGGTGGCGACGCGCTCGTGCTCATGCCTACTGGCGGCGGCAAATCGCTGTGCTACCAAATTCCTGCCTTGGTACGCAAGGGCGTCGGCATCGTGGTCTCGCCGCTGATCGCTCTCATGCAAGACCAAGTCGATGCACTCGATGAAGTCGGCGTGCGCGCCGCCTTCCTCAATTCCACGCAAAGTTTTGAGCAAATTCTCGCGGTCGAAAAGAAAATGCGCGAAGGCGAACTCGATCTGGTCTATATTGCGCCGGAACGTTTGCTGACGCAGCGTTGCATGGAACTGCTGCAAGTCATCGACATCGCCTTGTTTGCGATCGATGAAGCACATTGCGTATCGCAATGGGGTCATGATTTCCGGCCAGAATACATCCGCCTGTCGGCCTTGCACGAGCGCTTTCCACATGTGCCGCGGATTGCCCTCACTGCAACAGCTGATCAGCAAACGCGCGATGAAATCATTCATCGGCTGCAGCTCGAAAATGCCCTGCAATTCGTGTCGTCCTTCGACCGTCCCAATATTCGCTATCAAATCGTCGAAAAAGCCAACGGGCGCAAACAATTACTCGATTTCATCGAAGCCCAACACAATGGCGACGCCGGCATTGTGTATTGCCTGTCGCGTAAAAAAGTCGAAGAAACGGCCGAATTTCTCAATGAACACGGCATCACGGCACTGCCTTATCACGCCGGCATGGAGATGCAATTACGCAGCCGCAATCAAGCGCGTTTCTTGCGCGAAGAAGGCATCGTCATGTGCGCCACGATTGCCTTTGGCATGGGGATAGACAAGCCCGACGTGCGCTTCGTGGCCCATCTCGATTTACCGAAAAGCGTGGAAGGCTACTATCAGGAAACCGGTCGTGCCGGTCGCGATGGTGCGGCTGCCAATGCCTGGATGGCTTACGGTTTGCAAGATGTGGTGCAACAACGCCGCATGATCGATGAATCAGAAGCCGACGAAACGCATAAGCGTGTACTGGGCGTAAAACTCGATGCCATGCTGGCCTTGTGCGAAACGCTCAATTGTCGGCGTGTGCAATTGCTCGATTACTTTGGCCAAGCCTCGCAAGCTTGCGGCAATTGCGATACCTGCATCACGCCGCCGACCTCGTTCGATGGCAGTGTGGCAGCGCAAAAAATTCTCTCTACCGTGTATCGGGTCGACCAGCGCTTTGCCGCCGGTCATGTGATCGATATTTTGCGCGGCATCGATACCGAACGGGTGCAGCAATGGCGCCACGCGCAACTCTCCACCTTCGGCATCGGTTCCGATAAAAGTGAAGCCGAGTGGCGCGCCCTGTTGCGGCAATTGATCGCGCTCGGTTTGCTGGCGGTCGATTATGAAAATTACAGTTCGCTCAAACTGACCGAGCAGTCACGCGCCGTGTTGCGCGGCGAATTGAAAGTACAACTGCGCCAGTATAAAAAAGCCGAGAAGGCTGTCAAGCATAAACGGCAGTCGGCTAAAGATTTTTCCGAGAGTGAATTATCTAATGATGAACAGGTCTTGTTCGATAAATTACGCTGGTGGCGCGTCGAAACGGCGCGCACCCACAATGTGCCGGCCTATGTGATTTTTCCCGATGCGACGCTGCGTGAAATCGCCCGACAGGCACCGCCCTCGCTGGCCGATCTGCGCGCGATTTCCGGCGTCGGTGATAAGAAGCTCGAGAGCTATGGTGCCGAAATTCTGAGCTTGATCGCCCAGTTGCTCGGGCGTTAAGATCATGGAAGCTCATCTTAGCGCTGCCGCCTTGAGCACCGTGCCAGCGGACAGCAAACAACAACGCCGCCTGCAAATGGCCGATATTGCCAGGCTCGCTGGCGTCTCGACCTCGACCGTGTCGCGCGCCTTGAGTGGCAGCCCGCTGGTAAATGAAGAAACGCGTGTGCGCGTGGCTGAACTGGCACGCTCGCTCAACTATGCAATCAATATCGGTGCACAAAATTTACGTCTCAAGCAAAGCCGCACCGTGGCCGTGGTGGTACCGTATGAAAGCGAACAGCGCCAACATTTGTCTGATCCGTTTTTTCTCAGCATGCTGGGCAGTTTGGCTGATGCGCTGACTGAACGCGGTTTCGATATGCTGCTTACGCGCGTCGATGCCGAACGGCTCGACAGCGTGGCGCAAATTTACGATACCGGCCGCGCACTCGGCATCATCCTCATCGGCCAGTGGCGCCATCACGATCAATTGAATCAATTGGCGGCACGCCATGTACCCGTGGTGGTCTGGGGGGCGCAATTGCCGCAGCAATTGTATGTCACGGTAGGCAGCGATAATGTCAGCGGCGGCGCTTTGGCGACTCGCCATTTAATCGACAGCGGCCGCCGACGCATCGCTTTTTTCGGTGATATCCGTTTGCCCGAAGTGGCGCAACGCTATGCCGGTTATTGTCAGGCACTCAGTGCCGCCGGCCTCACTACCGAGCCGCAATTGCTGATTGCCGCCTCGTTTACCGCCGATGCCGGCCGCCTTGCAGTAGAGCAACTGTGCGGCAGCGGCGTGGCCTTCGATGCTCTGTTCGCTTGCAGTGATTTGCTGGCAATGACGGCCATCAATTCGCTCCGCGACAAACACTTCCGTGTGCCAGATGATGTCGCGGTGGTTGGTTTTGACGATATCGAATTAGCGCGCTACTTTCACCCACCACTGACAACGGTGCGACAAACCATCGCCGTTGCCGGTACCGCCTTGGTCAGCGCCGTGCTGGCCTTGGCCGAGCAACGCGGCAGTGCGCCGTGCTTGCTGGCTACCGAGCTGGTGATACGCGACAGTAGCCGAGCCTGCGCTTAGGACCATATCACGCGGACAGGTGAAAACCATGGCTACAATCGATTGCAATTCACTCTTAATCAACTCTGTTTGATACCATTTTCAGCACAAAATAATGCTGCATCACAGCAATTCCTTGTTGCCGCGAGCATTTGTTGCATAATTCAAACAGTATTTTCGACCCCCTCCGCCCTCTCAGTGTAGTCTACCAACTCGAGCTTTCAGTAAATTTAACCGGATCAAGCGCGAACGCAGGAGATTTGCTGCATCGCATTATTGCAATCGATTGCAATAACTTTTCCTCTGCCTGATAATCTGTCTCACCTGCAATGTACAGGCCGCGATCAAACTGACTCAAACACACAAATTACAATCGGTTGCATATAAAACTGAACACGGAGACTCTCATGCCCACATCGACACCCCAATTAACCCGTATCGCCAGCTTGGTATCGCTGGCAGTATTCCAAATGAGTTCGGCCTTGGCTCAACAAGCTGCGGTCCCGGTCGAGAACGACAAAAATTCGCTCAACCTCAATTCTGTCATCGTCACCGGTACCGCCATCCGTACCTCGAAGATGAAAGCCAGCGTTTCGATCAGCTCGCTCGATGCCGACCAAATCGCCCAGGCGGCGCCAACTAATGCGGCTGAAATTCTGCGCTCGGTACCAGGCGTGCGCGCTGAATCCTCGGGTGGTGAAGGCAATGCCAACCTGACGGTGCGCGGCGTACCCATCTCGGCCGGCGGCGCACGGTATGTACAATTTCAAGAAGATGGTTTGCCACTGCTGCAATTCGGCGATATCGCCTTTGCCACGCCCGATATGTTCTTGCGTGCTGATGGCGGCCTCAGTCATTTGGAATTCGTACGCGGCGGGACGGCTTCGACCATGGCGACCAATGCGCCAGGCGGCATCGTCAACTTCATCACTAAAACCGGCCAAGAAAACGGCGGCAGCTTGGGCATTACCAAGGGCGTCAATTTCGATGAAACCCGCTATGACTTCGATTATGGCACTGCCATCGCGGCTAAAACACGCATGTTTGTCGGCGGTTTTTATCGCACCGGTGATGGCGCGCGCCCAGCCGGCATGAATGGCGAAGATGGCGGCCAGTTGCGCGCCAATATCACACAAGAACTCGAGAATGGCTATATCCGCCTGAGCGTCAAACATCTCGACGACAAAACACCGATGAATATGCCGCTGCCGGTAAAAACCGTCAATGGCTCGATTTCCGCCTTGCCGGGCATGGACCCGCGCACTGCCAGCTTTTATTCGCCATACTGGACACCTGACCTGGTGCTCGACAAGAACAACAATAAAATCGCCACTAATATCAATGATGGCTTGCATGTGGTGAATAATGCCTTCGGTGCCGAAGCCTCGCTTGATGTTGGCAACGGCTGGAAGTTCGATGACAAATTCCGCAAGTCGACCAATACCGGACGTTTTATTTCGCTGTTCCCCGGCGATAACGGCTCGGTTCAAAGCGGCATGAGCTACGCGACCGGCCCGAATGCCGGCAAAGCCTACACCGGCGCAGCCTTCACCGAAACGGTGTTCAATGTGTCGCTCGATGATCTCGGCAGCACCGTCAACGATGCACGTTTGTCGAAAGTGTTTGAACTGGCCGGTGCCAAATTGGCGACTACGGTCGGCTATTACAGCTCGCTGCAACATGTCGGCTTGACCTGGAACTTCAACCAATACCTGTTGCAAGCCACCGGTGACAAACCGGCCTTGCTCAATTCGGCCGCCACCATTGCCGGCTCACCGGGTTTGTTAGCGCAAGGCACCAGCGTGTTCGGCGGTTGCTGTAACCGTGTCATCGATGCGCAATACAAAACCAATGCGCTCTATACCAATTTGGGCTGGGAAAGCGGCGACTGGAATCTCGATGGCAGCCTGCGTTACGACAAACAGCAAGCCAGCGGGGTTTATAACCAAGCGGTCAAGCAGTTGTACTCAACGGCCAACGCCAAATACATCGATTACGGCGTCAACCATACTTCGTACTCCTTCGGTGCCAATTATCGTTTGAACCGGGATCTGGCGCTGTTCGCCCGCACCAGCGACGGTATCGCTTTCAATGCCGACCGCATCATGTTCGGTAATCCACTCGACGGCAGCGTTCCTATCAGTACCAATATCGTCAAGCAAAATGAAGCTGGTGTGAAATGGAAGCGAGATAATTTCAGCAGTTTCATCACGCTGTTCCAAGCCAAGACTACGGAATCGAATTACGAAGCAACCACGCAGTCTTTCAGCGCCAACAGTTATGATGCCAAGGGTGTGGAAATCGAAGCCAGCTATCGCCTCGGCGACTTCCGTGTCAGCGGCGGCCTGACCTATACCGATGCCAAGATCGTCGCTGCCAGTGATCCGACTACCATCGGTCACGCGCCACGTCGCCAAGCTAAAGTGATTTATCAAATTGCGCCGACCTATACCTTTGGCAATGCTGTCATCGGTGCCAGCGTCATCGGTACCGGCAAATCCTTCGGCGACGATGCCAACACCATCACCTTAGACGCCTTCCGAGTGCTCAATACCTTCATCAATTATCAAGCGACTGAGCGCTTGCAAGTGTCCCTGAGTGCGAACAATCTGCTCAACACCATCGGTTATACCGAAGTTGAGGGCGATGGTCATGCCGCCCGCTCGATCAACGGCCGTACCCTCAGAGCAACTGTAAAGTACGCGTTCTGATTGTCTTTATCTCCTCGTAGTGTTGGCTGCCCTTGCTGGTAAAAGCAAGGGCAGCGTTTTCTTTCACTCCTTAATTTCTTAATTTTCACGACCCACCATGCTTTCTCGCTCGCTCCACGATCGTTGCCTGTCCCAATTACTGACTGCCGTGCCAGCGGCATTGCATGCGTCCGTCAGCGCGCGCTTTCACCAACATGCAGACCATCTGCTGACGCGCTTGCAGGCGCTGTATGGCAGCAGCTTCGCCGACGCAGCGGCCTACCAAACTTGGCTCGACAGCTTTTTGTGCAGCATAGGCGAAACCCTGGCACAGCGGCCAGCGGCATTGCTGGCCCACGATGCACAACGGGTGGCTGAGCCGGACTGGTTTTTACGTGAAAACATGCTCGGCTATTGCGCCTATGTTGATCGCTTCAGCGGTACGCTGTCGGGTTTATCGGCGCGCATTCCGCACTTGCAAGAACTGGGCGTCAACTATTTACACTTACTGCCGTTTTTACAAGCCCGCGCCGGCGAAAACGACGGTGGTTTCGCGGTGGCCGACTTTGATCAAGTCGAAGCAGCCTTAGGCCAGAATGCCGATCTGGAACAGTTGAGCGCGCAATTACGCGCGGCCGGCATCAGTCTGTGTGCCGATTTCATCCTCAATCATGTGGCCGACGACCATCGCTGGGCGCAAGCGGCAAAAGCCGGTGATCCGCACTACCGCGACTTTTTTCATCATTTCCCCGATCGTCAATTGCCCGACGCGTATGAAGCGCAGTTGCCGCAAATTTTTCCGCTGGTCGCTCCCGGTAATTTCAGTTACATCGAGCCTATGCAAGCCTGGGTCTGGACCACTTTTTATCCGTATCAATGGGATTTGAACTATGCCAATCCGGCCGTGTTTGCCGAGATGAGCAGCGCCATGCTGCGCTTGGCCAACCGCGGCGTCGAAGTGTTTCGACTCGATTCCACGGCGTTTTTATGGAAGCGCGCAGGCAGCAATTGCATGAATCAGCCGGAAGCGCATTGGCTGCTGCAAGTCTGGCGCGCACTGACAGCCATCGTCGCGCCGGCGGTATTACTCAAAGCGGAAGCCATCGTGCCGACGGCCGACTTGCCAGCCTACTTAGGCGGCCCGCAACAGCCAGAGTGCCATATCGCTTATCACAGCACCTTGATGGCAGCATCTTGGGCGGCGCTGGCCGAACAAGACACCAGCATGCTGCAGGCGGTGATCGCCACCACGCCGGCACTGCCGCCAAAGACCAGTTGGCTGACCTATGTGCGCTGCCATGACGATATCGGTTGGAATGTATTGCGTCCCGAAGCCAGTTTACTCAATGCCGATGGGGGCGCGCGCTTGGCAGCGATCAGCCGTTTTTATGCCGGTACCGATGGCAGTGGCGCGCGCGGCGCCAGCTTTCAAGCCAGCGATCCACAAGCCGTGCACGGCACGGTCGGGATGGCGGCGGCGCTGTGCAGTCTCAGTCTGACACCGAGCCCGGCGCAGCGCGCTGCCGCACGCGCACGCATGTTGCTGTTGTTTGGCGTGAGTCTGTATTTCGGTGGTCTGCCTTTGCTTTATATGGGCGACGAATTCGCTCAAGATAATGATGCGCAGTATGCCGATATGACGGCGCAAGCCTTGGATAGTCGCTGGCTGCACCGACCGCACTGGGATGAGCAAAGCTACCGCAGCCGCCATGACCGCAGCAGCGACGCCGGTGCGATGTTCACGGCCTTATCGAATTTATTACGCACCCGCCGCCAATTGCCGCAACTGGCAGCACGCCAGCCGCGCCGCTTGCTAAGCTGCGCCAATCCGGCCATCTTGGCCTTGTTGCGCGGTGAAGGCAGCCAAGTACTGCTGTTACTGGCGAATTTTTCTGAACACGCCTGCGTGCTCGATCTGGCTACCCTGCTGCCGCCGCAAGATGCCGCGCAAGCTTGGTTCGATCAGCTCAGCAACACGCAACTGAGCACCCAGATCACGCTGGCAGCTTGGTCGCAGCAGTGGCTGACGCCAGTCCCGGTCTTACCTCACCATCAGGAGTCCATCGCATGACTATCCGCTCCGCTTGGCAACGCGTGACGCACAAACCAATGCTGAGTTTTCGGCAGATACTGAATATGAATATCGGCTTTTTCGGGATTCAGTTCAGCTTTGGTCTGCAACAAAGCAGCATGAGTCCGATTTACAGCTATCTCGGTGCCGATGAAGCCAGCCTGCCCTATCTGTGGCTGGCCGGGCCAGTCACCGGCTTATTGGTGCAACCGCTGATAGGCGCGCTCAGTGACCGCACGGTCAGTCCTTGGGGCCGGCGCACGCCGTATTTCTTGATCGGTGCCATCTTGTGCAGCCTCGGTTTGCTGCTGATGCCTTTCAGTTCCAGCTTGTGGATGGCCGCCAGTATTTTGTGGATACTCGATGCCGCCAACAATGTCACCATGGAACCTTACCGTGCCTTCGTCAGCGACCGCCTCGAACCGAGCCAGCACTCACTCGGCTTTCTGACACAAAGCGCCATGACCGGCTTGGGCCAGACGCTGGCTTACCTGACCCCGTCGCTGCTGGTTTGGTTCGGTATGAGCCGGGATGCAGTCAATGGCAACCAGATTCCCTACATCGTCATCAGCGCCTTCTTAATCGGTGCGGTGTTCTCGCTGTCATCGATACTGTGGAGCCTGAAGACGACCCCGGAACTTGCGCTCGATGCCCAGCAATTGGCAGCAATTCAAAGCCAGCCACGCGGTTGGCGTGCCATCGCTACCGAGCTCATCAGCGCCGTCCTCGAGATGCCGCCAACGATGCGACAACTGGCGCTGGTCAAACTGTTTCAATGGTATGGCATGTTCTGTTACTGGCAATATATCGTGCTCTCGCTCGGGCGTACCCTGTTCGACAGTACGCTGCCGGGCGCTGCCGGTTTGCGCGAAGCCAGCCTGCTCAACGGTAAAATCGGGGCCTTCTATAATTTCGTCGCCTTTGTCGCCGCCTTCGCCTTGGTACCGTTTACCCGCAGATATGGCCCGAAAATCACCCATGCGGTGTGCCTGGTTCTGGCCGGCCTTGCCATGCTCAGCATTCCTTCGCTGCATACGCCATTCTGGCTATGGCTGCCGATGTTAGGCATAGGTTTAGCCTGGGCCAGCATCATGGGTAATCCGTATGTGATGTTGGCCGGCTGTATTCCGGAACAACGCACCGGCGTGTATATGGGGATCTTCAATATGTTCATCGTTATCCCGATGATCATACAAATTTTTACCCTGCCCTTGATTTACCACGCTTGGCTGGGTGGCAATCCGGAAAATGTCATCCGTTTGGCCGGTGCCTTGCTAATCTGCGCGGCCGTGGCAGTGAGTATGGTGAAACTGCTGCCGGCAAAAAAAATCTGAGGCCACTTGTCGGGACGGGTCGCCTATGCTTAAATAGCTGTATGTCCCTGCCCACCCCGCCCACATTGTTGCCACCCGCTTTGCTCGACGCTGCCGCCGAACTGGCGCAACGTCGGCGCGACGGCAGGCGTGGTGAGCGTTTGGCAGAGGAGCAACGACCGCAGAACTGCCGACAAGCTTGGGCGCTGCAACAACGAGTCAGTGGTCTGTTGAATTGGCCGATAGGCGGCTGGAAATGTGCGCTGCCAAACGCCGAGCAAATCGTGGTGGCACCGATCTACCGCCACAGCATCCACCAACACGGCGAGCCCTGCCCGGTTTGGCCGATCGATACCAAGGCGCGCATAGAACCGGAGCTGGCCTTCGTGTTCGCGGCCGCGCTGCCGTGCCGCCCACAGCCTTACAATCCAGCCGAAATCGACGCCGCTATCGGCAGCGTTCATCTGGCCTTGGAACTCATAGGCAGCCGCTACCAATGCCCGGAGCAAGCCAGCTTTGCCGAACATCTGGCCGATGGCTTGTTCAATCAAGGCTTGCTGCTGGGCCCGGCCATACCAATGGAAGCGGCGGATGCGGCGCACCTGCAGATAGAAATCAGCGACGCGGCAACGCCGCGTGTGTGGTCAGGGGTACACCCGGCCGGTCAGCCGCGCGCGCCGTTGTATTGGCTGCTTGAATTTTTGCGCGCCGCCGGCATCGGCCTGCAGCGTGGACAATGCGTGATTACCGGTTCGTATGCCGGCAGCCCCGATGTCGCGCTCGATACGCCCTTGACGATACGCTTTGGCGAACTCGGTAGCTTGGCGGTGCGCTTTACCGACGCCAGCGGTTTTGAGTAATTACTTCTTACGGAACAACAAATCCCACACACCATGCCCGAGGCGCAGCCCGCGGTTTTCGAATTTTGTTACTGGTCGGTAAGCCGGACGCGGCGCATAGCCATCGGCGGTGTTTTCCAGCGTCGCTTCGGCCCCTAATACTGCCAGCATCTGTACGGCGTAGTCTTCCCAATCCGTCGCGCAATGCAAATAGCCACCCGGTGCCAAGCGCGAAACCAGTAACTCCACCAGCGGGCCTTGAATCAGACGGCGCTTGTTATGCCGCGCCTTGTGCCATGGATCAGGGAAAAACACATGAATGCCATGCAGCGAAGCCGGTGCAATCATGTGTGTCAGTACTTCGAAAGCATCGTGTTGAATGATGCGCTGATTCTGCAAGCCCATTTCTTCACTCAGTTTCAGCAGACTGCCGACACCCGGCGTATGCACTTCGACGCCGATGAAATTTTTCTCCGGCATGCCGGCAGAAATTTTGGCGCTGGTCTCGCCCATCCCGAAGCCGATTTCAAACACCGTTGGTGCCGAACGACCGAAGCTCGCATCGAAGTCGAGCACGGTTTTTTCATAGGGAATGCAGTACCGCGGTGCCAGCGTTTCAATCGCGCGTGCCTGTGCATCAGACAGGCGCCCGGCACGAGTGACAAAGCTGCGGATGCGCCGCTCGGTAGGATCATAAAACAGCGCTTTGGCGCGCTCTGCGAGTGTGGAATCGGACATGGAAACTTCTTCTTGAAAGAGAAACGGCGGCAAGCGTGGTGAAAAATTCACAGTCAGGCAGCGCCAAGGTGGTGGGCACAGCAGGCTACACCACCACAAAAGCGGTATTTTACCAGACGAATCGGCAATTTCCGACCACCGCGGTGTAGTCGGTGTCGGCTGTAAAATTAATTCCCATTTGAAATAATTGACAATAAATATATAATTGGCGCTACCCTTTAAGGTCTGCTCCAGCCATGCTGCCACCATTCAAGCGATCCCCCGCCAGCGCACGACCACCAATCATTTGCTTGGCGATCGCCTTCGTGTTGCTGGTTTGTTTGTCGCTCATAGGCATGGATGGCTGGCGCAGTTGGGCCGCGCGCCGCAATCAACTCAGTCAAATGCAAGTCTCGTCGGCGAATATGGCGCGTGCCATTGCCCAACATGCTGACGATACCTTCAAAGAAGCCGACACCGCACTGCTAGGCTTGGTCGAACGGGTGCAGACCGACGGCAGCGCTACGGCAACGCTGGGGCGGCTACGCAAACTGATGCTGTTACGCAGCGACAATTTACCGCAGTTGCACGGTTTGTTCATCTACGACCAAAACGGCCATTGTCTGGTCCATTCCCTCAACACGTCCTTGGGCACGCAAACTAATGAAGACCGCGATTATTTCATCCATCATCGCCAAGTCAATGATGGCGCATCGTATATCGGCGCGCCGCTACACAGCCGTTCCAACGGCGCTTGGACTCTCACTCTGTCACGCCGCATCAATCGCGCCGACGGCAGCTTTGCCGGCGTCGCCTTAGCCACCATCGAGGTCGAGTACTTCACTCGTTACTACCACAGCTTCGAAATCGGTCAAGCCGGTGCCATCATGCTGTTGGCGGAAAATGGCACGCTACTGACGCGCCGCCCTTTGCTCAGCGATTCGATCGGCAAAGACATGCGTCAGACCACGCTGTTTCGCAACGCGGCCAACAAATTTACCGGCAACTTCACGGCCGTCTCGCCCAGCGACGGAGTGAAGCGGCAAATCAGTTTTCGCCACATGGAGCATTTCCCGCTACTGACCTCGGTTGCCCTGTCGGAACAAGAAATTTTGAGCGAGTGGTTGGCCGACACCTATATGCATACGGCCGGCGTGGCGGCGCTGATTTTGCTACTCGGCTCACTCGGCGTTTACCTGGTGCGGCAGATTCAAATGCGCGTCGACGCTGAAGTAGAAATTCTGCAGACGCGCGATGAAATGGCCGTGCTCAATCAAAAGCTCGAACGCTTGTCGCTGCAAGATGCGCTGACCGAATTAGCCAATCGGCGCCACTTCGATATCGCGCTGCAGGAAGAATTCCGGCGCGCGCAGCGCCACGCGATGCCGCTGGCATTGCTGATGATCGACGCCGACCATTTCAAACGTTTCAATGATCGCTATGGCCATACCAGTGGCGACGACTGCCTCAAGCAGCTGAGCCGCGTCATGAAAAACCATCAGAGCCGGCCCGGTGACTTGGCGGCACGGTATGGCGGCGAAGAGTTTTGCATGATTTTTCCCAATACCGATGCGAAGGGTGCCATGCATCTGGCCGAACACATCCTCGCTGCCGTGCGCGCACTACAGATCGAGCACGCTGCGAACCGCGATGGCGGCGGCATCGTCACCGTCAGCATCGGTGTGGCTGCCTGTGTGCCGTCCCGTGAACACGATAAGCCGCGCGAGTTATTGCAAGCCGCCGACCGCGCTTTGTATGCGGCCAAAGATGGCGGACGCGATCGCTGCGTACTGGCGCCGGCCAACCACCCAATCACCCTCCCCAGTTTGCCCCCACCCGGAAAGTCATGATGAAATTGATTTCTACTCTTAGTTTGCTCGCGCTGTTGTGCGCGCATCCCGCCCTGCAGGCCGCAGAAACCTCGGTATGCCAGTCACTGTGTACGGCCGAGCGCAACAGTTGCCGCAAACAAGCCGATAGCAATAGTTCGGCCGATGTATCAGGCTTACTCAAACAGAATGCCCCGAACCCATCACAAGCGAGCGGTCACGACATGAACGCATACCAAAACACTGCGCAGCAACGCAGCAGTGAGGTGCAAAAATTACGCAGCGAAAAATACCAAAGTTGCGACAACATTGCTGCCAGTTGTGCGCGCAATTGCACGGGTAGTAAGCGCGGCGACTGACGGCCCCGCCCCACAGCCAAGCTTACGTCAACGGCGAGTGCAAATTACAGCGCAGCGCTTGCTTAACCGGCGGGCAACCACAGGGTAACCGTGGTGCCGACGTCTTTTTCACTGGCCACCTCAACCCGCCCACCATGCAGTTCGATGATTTCTTTGACGATGCACATTCCCAGCCCAGTGCCGGGGATGTTACCGGAGGGATCGGCGCGGAAAAAGCGTTCGAACAAGCGCCCCATCTGCTCCGGCGTGATGCCGATGCCATGGTCACGCACGCGTAAGCCGACTTCACTCAAGCCCTCACGCACTTCGCACAAGACACTCAGGTCGATACTGCCACCAGCCGGCGAATACTTGTAGGCATTGCTCAGTACATTCATCAGTGACTGTCCGATTTTTTCCGCATCGATACTGAGTTCTGGCAAACCTTCGGGAATCGACACATTGACGCGACGTGGATCATTATTAACTAACAGCGCGGCCACAGCATTTTCCACCACAGGAGCGATCGCTTGACGTGAAAATTTGAAGTCTTTACCGGCACGTGCTTCGATGCGCGCCAGATCTAACAATTCATTGATCAAATTAATCATCACTGCAGCCTGGCGATGTATCGTGCCGAGCAAATCTTTCTGGGTCGCCTCATCGTATTTACGCCGCAGCAGCAATTCGGAAAAACCGAAAATACTCGCCATCGGGGTGCGTAACTCATGTGCCGCCGTCGATAGAAATTCGCTCTTGATACGATCAATTTCTGTCTCGCGCGTGACATCGCGGAAGTACAGTACTTTTTCCAGCGAACCGGCGGCTACCATGCGCACCGAGCGAATTAAAATGCGCGGCTGCGGTGTCACCAATGTCAGCATCTGATCACCGCTCTGCATCTGCGCTTCCTCGCCGGTTTCGCCGTTCAGTGCACTGTCATTCAATGCCGAGACGTAAGCATGAGCAGGATCGCACAGCGAGCGCAGCATATCGTCGAATTCTTGCATGTTCACATTCGACAACTCGGCATTCGAAAATCCCGTCATTTCCAAGAAGGCGGGATTGACATTGGTCAGCTTACCATCAGCATCAAACGCGACCACACCATCAGGACTGAGGGTGCAGATGGCATCGAGACGCATCGAGCGAATCAAGAAATTTTGCTCAGCCAAGACGCGATCCGTCACGTCGTTCTGACTGCTGACATAATGGCTCACCTGGCCCTCGGCATCAAACACCGGAGCGACCGATAAATCGTTCCAAAACAAGGAGCCATCCTTGCGATAATTGCGTAGCAAAACTTTGCATCCGCGTCCTTCCTTAATCGCCTGCGATACTTCGGCGATCTCTAACTGACAGGTATCGTCGGCCTGCAGTAGGCGGCAATTCATACCCAGCATTTCGCTGGCACTATATCCGGTGATACGCTCGAAGGCTGGGTTAGTGTAAATAATCGGCTGACTACTCATAGTCATATCGGCGATGGCGATGCCATTATTGGCCGCCTCGATCGCTTTGAGTCGCAATTGCAGTATGGCTTCGGCCATCTTGTCGTCGCTGATATCTCTGACCATCAGCGAAAAATTGATTTCGTCATTCTGCTGGAACTGGCTCAGCGAGATCGCCAAGGGGAATTGGTCACCGGAAGAGCGGATGCCGAACGCTTCCACGCGCGCGGTACGCAAGGCACTACCGGCGTTACCATAACTGTTGAGTAAGTCTTCGAGTCTTTCCACCTCCATGCCGACGATCAGAGTGGACAAGGGAATCCTGTCTAGCTGCTCGGCAGAGAAGCCGAAAATATGTTCGGCCGCCAAGTTTACCGACCCAACCCGACCATCACCATCGACCCGCAAAATACCATCGGCGGTCGAATCGAGCACGGCACGCAAAGTGTTCTCACTGCGACTCAGCTGTGTCGTCATTTCCTTGGCCATATCGAAGGCGCGGTTGCGCGTGGCGGTGAGATTTTTAACGAAAAAAGTCAGTAAGATGGTCACCGCGATGCCGGCGACCAGCATCATGTGGCTGATCACATTATTCGATAAGGCTTCGAAGCTTGGCAGACTGGAAAAGCGCACGCTCCAGGTGCGTCCGTTGAATTCCATTTGTCGCGTGCTCAAATAATGCGCATTGGCGATATCGATCGAGGTGGTACTGGAAAACAGCAAGGCGCTCGGATCGGTTTGCTTTCCTTCGAATACTTCCACGCCGACGCTGGCATCGACATTAACGAGCACATTGCGCATCATATCGTCGGCCCGAAATGGGCTATACACATAGCCGAGTAAAGAGTCACGCCGTTCCGCCATCGAGCCGCGTGGTAAGCCATTTTTGTAGACCGGAATGAAGAGTAAAAAACCGGCTTGCCCACCTTGCTTACCTTCCTGTACCAGCGCCACCCGTCCGCTCAAGGCCGGCTCGCCAGTGTCCCTGGCTTGCTCCAAGGCCGCCTTGCGGATCGTTTCTGTGGCTAAATCAAAACCGAAGGCACGCAGATTGCGTCCCCAGAATGGCTCCAGATACAGCACCGTCAGATATTGGGCACGCTGGCCAACCGGATGGATGGTGTATTCAGGATAACCTTCGGCGCGCACTTTGGCGGTGTGAGTGATTTTCTCCGCCTCGTCGACCCGCATAATGAAGCCGACGCCTTGCATGCCGGGCGAGGTTTCATCCAGCCGCAAGCTCGACACATAGGTGCGCCATTGTTCGCGCGAGGTAGTATTGTTCATGCTGAACAACGCCGCGCCACCGCGCAGTATTTGTTCATTGCTGTTCATGCGACGTTCCAGCGAGGTCGTGATCAATTCACCGGTGCTGATGAAGCGCGCGCGCTCGACATCTTCATGGCTGCGCAAACTAAGCACCCACACCGCCACCGACATTCCCAGGCCGATCACCAGAATCAAGTAAGCCAGCCACTCTTTGCGTAAAAATTTAGATAGCCCGACCAACAGCCGGTGCATGCGATTAGCTTGCGTATTCTGATTCATGGACGACTCCTGCCGCAATCACGAGGAACGCTGCGCATCAGTGGCCGACAGCGCTGCGAGAATAAATCACATCGACATCAATTCAATCATGCTGCATTTTACAGAAGCTCAATGCTGGGTAAGTCGCTCAACTTGCTCGAGCAAATCATTGAAATTAAAGGGCTTTTCAAAAAATACATCAGCCCCGGCCAGATCAGCTTGGTGTCGCTCATCGGCGCGAAAGAACGCGCTCAGCAGTATCACCGGTATCTGTGCCAGTTGCGGATCAAGCCGAATCGCGCGGCACAAACCCAAGCCATCGATTGGGCCCGGCATACGGATATCGATGATGAAGCAATCAGGCCGTTCGGCGCGCGCCGAGCTCAAGGCCATGCTGGCGTTGCCGGCTTCGCGCACGGTGTACGATTCAACTTCCATCACCATGCGCACCAGTTGCCGGGCCTCCGATTGATCGTCGACCACCAGCACACTGCGACTCATGACAAGCCGCCGGCGGCTTCTATTTCAGAAAAATAGTTTTCCACCGTGTCCATCAATTCCAGCGGGCTGAAGGGCTTGATCATGTAAGAATTGGCCCCCATTTTCAAACCGGTATCGATATCCGATTGCTGGCCTCGGGCGGTCAACATGACAATGCGGGTGGCGGCATAGCGCGGATCTTTTTTCAAGCGCTCACACACTTGCAGACCATCCATACTGCCCGGCATCATTACGTCGAGCAAAATAATATGTGGCATCACCGTTTGCGCCATTTGATAGCCGCTGTCGCCGTTATCGGCTTCGTGTAATTCGTATTCGCCGAAATCGAGCGTCATACGGATGAGCTTGCGGATATCGGCTTGATCTTCCACGATCAAAATGCGTTTGGTTTTCATGTCCATCTCCGAATCATTATTCCCTCACGGGCATGCTTACTGCATTATTTTTCTACTACCGGCGCTTTTTTCGCCGTCTGCATACGCCGCATCAAAGCCACCATATCATGTGCGTAGCGCTGCGCCTGTTGGGCGTCGAGTACTTGGGTATCCTGTACCGGGGCACCGGTTGCCAGCTCCAGATTAAATTCGATGATGTCATCGCCCTCGCCCTCGACCACAGTCATGCGGCCACCGTGCAGATGCAAAATTTGCTGACAAATTGGCAGGCCCAGACCAGGGCCGCCGGGCGCACCGGTTTTCACGGTTTTTTTCTCGCGCACATAGTCTTCGACGCGGTTGAAGGGCACGAACAATTTCTTTTTCAACAAACCGCTATTGGCAAAATGCCCGTGGTTGCGCAAGCTCAGAATCACATGGGTGCCAGTGCAGCGCAACACGATTTCCAAGCGTGATTTGGGTGAAGCATGGCGCGCGGCATTAGCGATCAATTCACGTAAGGCGCGCGTCAGCCAGACACTGCTCCCATACACAGGCGGCAGCTCGGCATCCAAGCCATCCAGAAACACTTCGAGGCCGCGGGCGCTAAGTTGCTGGCTTTCGGCGTTGAGAGCATTGGAAATCATGGCATCAAACATCAGTCGCTCTTGATCGACCAGGGGCGAACTGCCAAACAATTCAGCCAGCATTTCTATGCGTTGCAGACGCTCCGAAATCACCCGGCCGTTTTCAACCAAGCTGTGGGTTTCTTCCGAACTTTCTTCTTCAACAAAGAAATCGAGTTGTTCCGAAAATTGCTTGATAGGACGCGCCAGATCGATGCGAATAAATTCATAGAAATTTTTCAAGGTCATTTCATAGAATTGCTTCTCAGCCAACACTCTGGTCACGATGGCATATTGATTCGCTACCGGCAGGGGCATCAGTTGCGCAATACAGCCGGCTGGGCTACCCATTTGGGTTGGTAAAGGAATAGACAGAGGAGCTTTACCGAAACCGGCGGCCAAATCACGCACACCCTTGACCACCCGCGGATCGGGAAACGGCTGGCCGACTTTGGCCGCGAAGACGATTTGACCTGGTTCGTTGACATAATCAACCACGCCATCGCTATTGGCTATCGCCACGCCATCGCTCAAAGCATCGAAAAATACTTTCATCTGCGCATTCATACCGACCTCGTTTGTGCTGACCACCTTACTCGATGCGCACCATGGCTTGCCACAATCAATGAGAAGTGCGGCAACTCCCTGCAAAAAAAGTGCTGCCCCCTTGATGACAATAATATGCTGTTTCAAAGTATTTGCAACAAGCAATGTTTTAAACAATTGTCAATTAACATTGCTGCAATGCATCATTTTTAATCATACTGAGGGGGTTTTTGATCGCGTTGCGAGGCACTGTGTAGGCCAGCTCGTTCTTGACGCGGAGGGAATTTTATAGTGGATCCACATATCCGGACAACAGTTTAAACTCGTGTTTGTCGAAAAGAGACGAGGCAGACCATGAGTGAAAATAAGAGAAAAATATTTAGCGGCGCACAAAAAGCCAAGGTAGCAGTTGAGGCAATCAAAGGCGAAAAGACGGTCAATCAGATCGCCCAAGAGTTCGGCGTGCATCCGACGCAGGTTAGCCAGTGGAAGAAAGAATTACTGGAAAATGCAGGCAGTCTGTTTGAAGCTAAACGCGCTCCGAAACCAGCCAGCGGCCAGCACACAGAACGACCCAGACCGTCTCTGTGCCAAAATTGGGCAACTGAAACTATCTTAAACTCTTTGAATAATTGTCTGGACTTAGGAGGCCACTGTACGGGTCGCATTGGGAATTATCGTGCCCGTCCCGAATCACGCATTTTTTCAATATTTGTTTCAGCAGCCTTGAATCCGTGGGCGTAGGCTTTTTTGTATAGATCGAATGCAAGCTGATCGTTTTGTGGCACACCTTCACCTTTAAAGTACAAATTTCCTAGTTGATTCTCAGCTTTGGCATTACCTTGTTCGGCCTCATATTTGGCGATAGAAGCGGCATGTTCAAAACGGCCCATAATCTTGGCGTTGAAAAAATCAACTAACCATGCTTCGTCATCCCACGTTGTTCCATTAACGCAAAGTATCTTGGCAACTACCTTGTCATCGCCGCGCCATTGTTTCGCACCGTGATCCAAGTTAATGGTGAAGTGAACGACGGACTCATTGAATAGACCTGTCCAGAAATAATTGTCAGATGGTCCGGTGACGAAGTTGCTTTCATACTGACGAATCACCTCTTTGGCAGTGGGTAAGCGCCAGGCAACACCGTCCTTATTGGCTAGTTGTTCGCAATACTCATAGGCACCCCTCCAGTGAACCTGGGTATCGTTTGATGTCCATTGAAGGCCTACACGGGCCTTCAATGCCGCGTTTGCAACGCCCTTGGAGTCACAGCCTGTCAGGTTGCAAAGTACCAAGGTGATGAGAAGGCCGAGCCCTTCTGATCGGATTCTTTTCAAAATGCTCTCCGGAAAATAGATCAGGAATTTTTTGATTTGATAAAACTCAATTTGTCTGATTCGCTTATTTAGTCGATTTCTCTAAATATATTTCCTAAAGACAATCTTGGCGACGATCCAGTAAATCTTGAGTTCATACAACAGGAATATTTTTATTAACAATAAAAATATATAGTTTGCCAATGTTATGATGCTCCACAGTAAAAATATATTGTGTCGAATACTGGTTTCCCCTTCGGGGATTACGGATAGCCTTCCCTTGCCATGCAGTGATAGATTGCTGTTTTAAAAATTTAATGCAGAAGTCAAATGACGCGATGGCAGCAAAGGGAGGAAGATAAAACGCGAATACTTGAGGCTGAACGACAAGTGTTCTTACAAAATGCGCTCGAACCTATGCGGCTGATGTCTTTAAGAAGTGTCTTGGCTTTCTCAAAAAAAGTATGGATGTATTTGTTTCTGGTCTGGATGACGTTCTTTTGTTCGGTAGCGACGATTCAGATTTCATCGGAAATCAAGAGGCAGGAAGATCATTTCCAGCAAACCTCGCTCAATCTATACGAATTAATCCGGCAACGTCTTTCTCAAAATGAGGCGGTATTAGGCGGGCTGGAAGCACTGCTGCATACTTTTGACCAGCTTCAATTTAATGGTGTTCGTGCCTACGCAAAGGAAATGCTGACGCGCTATCCCCATATTTATACCGTGGGATTGCTATAGTGGATCCACATATCCGGACAACAGTTTAAACTAGTGTCTGTCGAAAAGAGACGAGGCAGACCATGAGTG
>NZ_JASJVS010000040.1:0-40473 GCF_035019605.1 Undibacterium sp. 5I2
CGGGAGTAGCTCAGTTGGTAGAGCGCAACCTTGCCAAGGTTGAGGTCGAGAGTTCGAGCCTCTTCTCCCGCTCCAGAATTTTGGAACGTCACAGCATTCGGCAGCAAGTGGCGAGCAGGCAAATAGAAGCACCGAAGTAGAAGCAATGCAGTACATGCGGGAGTAGCTCAGTTGGTAGAGCGCAACCTTGCCAAGGTTGAGGTCGAGAGTTCGAGCCTCTTCTCCCGCTCCAGATTCCAAAAGGGAAGCCGCGCTTCCCTTTTCAGTGAGAGTATAGTTGCACCGCATGCGTGTTACTGCTGTTTGAGCGGTGACGGTATCAGCAACCCTTGGCGGGGTAGCAAAGTGGTTATGCAGCGGCCTGCAAAGCCGTTTACGCCGGTTCGATCCCGACCCCCGCCTCCAGTATTAAAAAAGCGCTAGCCGGTGGTCAGCGCTTTTTTTTCCAGACAAACAGTGTAGACTGTCTGTTGATGTGATGGGCCCGAGTGGTGAAACAGGTAGACACATCGGACTTAAAATCCGCCGCTTCGTTCATAGCGGGCGTGCCGGTTCGATTCCGGCCTCGGGCACCAAAAGACGGAAAATGATTACATGTGGCACTGGCTTTGATAGTATGAGCACAGTTTGTTTTTGATGCGATATACTATGCTCCACGCACAAAATACGCACAGTAATCCCGCACAGATGGCATATATTCGCAAATACCGAAATAAGTGGCGTGCCGAAGTTCAGCGCCATGGTTTTCGTTCAACTCACGTCACCGATACAAAACGCGAAGCCCAAGCATGGGCGCTCAAAAAAGAAGCTGAGCTTGATTTGCTCAAAGGCGGCGGTGGAAAAACCTTTCTTGATGCCGTCGAGCATTACAAAAATACGGTAAGCATCACAAAGCGTAGCCCTGTATGGGAAATGCGACGCTTTAACGCAATGCTTGAGTATTTTCTACCTCATACGCGATTAGCAGACATCGGCAGCGCCAGAATTGGAGAATGGCGAGATGAAAGGTTAAAGACTGTCTCTGGATCGACCGTTCAGCGTGAGGCAAATTTGTTGCGTCACCTATTCACTATTGCCGTTGATGAGTGGCGCTGGATAGAGCGCCACCCATTCAAAGGGGTACGCCTGCCGGCAGAAAATGCGGCTCGGTTTCAGCGATGGGAATGGCAGAAAATCAAGATCATCCTCCGCGCCGGACAAGCAGCAGGTGGAAAAACTGGCGAGATGGCTCTTGCATTTCACATTGCCCTACGCACTGGCATGCGCTTATCTGAAGTGTTGAACGCTCCGCAAAACTTTAATTCTGCACGGCAAGTAGTCATCCTCCCAAGAACAAAAACAGGTGGCCGCGACGAGGTGCCAGTCGGGCGAATCGCAAAGAAATTGATCTTATCGGCCCACTTTACTGTAGGGCCAAACGAGGGAAGCACCCTATTTTCAAAACTGTGCAGACAGAAAATGATATCTGGACTGACTTTTCATGATGCTCGTGCAACAGCACTTACATTGCTAGCAAAAAAAGTTGATGTAATGGTATTGGCTCGAATTAGTAGGCATAAAAACATCAGCCTACTTTACCGAGTTTATTATCGAGAATCGTCCGACTCGATTGCATCGAAACTCTGATCGACAGAGCCAGATTGCTCTAAAAATGCCGTCGCGCAAATCTCCGCTCTATCGACCTTTTTAAGCCCTTCCAATTCCTTGCCGGCCGCGCAGGGAGTCATGTCAATATAAAATTACTTTTCAGGAAATATTTTTCCTTCTCTTTCCCCTGTTCAAAGCTGCGGTGCTAACAGAGGGAGATACGATGTGCTTGCACCTTAACTATTGATGTAAATAATAATAAAGCAATAAAAATTAATAAACAAATATCAAAAATACAATTAATTCAAAATAAAGTACCCCCTCGGGAAAAGGGTAACCAGGGTAACGTAATTTTTAAAATGCATGTTAAGTCATTGATATATATAGGTTTTTTATGACTTTTAAAAAGGTAATTTATTAGTAATCTTAAAGTAATCAGGTTACCTTTTAAAAAGGTAATTTCCTTTAAAAATTACTTCAATAAAATCAAGCACTTAGAAAAGATTACCTTTTTAGTTATCTATGGTTACCTTTTAAAGGTAACCATAAAAATCCTTTAAAATCAAAGACTTATATAATTAAAATAGAGCAGATTACCTTGGTTACCTTTTTCCCGAGGCTAAACCTGGGATGTGGGGAGTTGGCTTTTTTGAGACAATCGCCCCCCGCGTAAAATAATGGTGTTTTTGCAAACAAAAAATAATCGACTACCAAAATGAATGTGACGATGTTCTGTGGAACTACTGGACTAAGGGCATCGCCAGCCGTTCCATTAGCGTCACTGGTTTGCCCATGTTATTGCCGCGTGATCCAGTGCCGTCGATCGGCATGCGCGGGAGGGACAATGTTCTCAAGGTACGCGATATGGTGTTGCTACATGAGCAAAAATTCAAACTCATGAGACAAATTGAGCAAAGCGCCAGCCTGGCAATTCGGGCCGGACTTTTTGTCGATTTGCGGCGCGTATCGGATGCGTTGGGGGTGGATGTTCCTGATCTCTGCGCTTTTAAGGTGCCAGAGATACCCGTACCGCATCAATTTGACTGAACGCCCGAAACGGCATTCAGGTGCGTCAAACTGCGTCACTTTTTGCCGCGTGTGCTCGCCCTGCAACGGCGGTTTTCTCCTCTGTGCGTCAGTTTCCAAAATTTGCGTCAAAACCGGGCTATTTAGCCCGCAGGCGTGGTGGGGGGATGACTGCGCGCCAAGGGGGAAAAGCTTGAAATCTGAAAAATTTTCTTAAAAGAAATAACTTTTCTGTGATCGATGTCACAGTGATGCGCTGCCGCAAGAGTCGCGTATGAATGGTAGCGCTTGGAGGTGGTCTTGTTGCTATAAAAAAGCCCCGAACACGTCGGGGATTTTCCATGCTGTAGGGCTATCTGCCGGCAATTTTTAAGGTCCGTTGCTCTTTCTCAAAATCATCCCGGCATTCCTTATTGCAAAACAGCAGTCCGAAGGCGACCGGCTCGTCGCAAAACAAGCAATACCCATCGCTTTGCACATGCACCTGGCGGCACGCGTTGGCGATCGCGGACGCGATGAAATTTTCGATATTCTTATCTGAGACATCCGCGTGGTCGCTCATTGGGCTGCCCCTACCGATTGTAATAATTTGGAAGAGTCGAAGCGAATGACTTCTTCGCCCAGCCAGTCATTGACTTGCATGAAGCGCGCTTGCAGCGGCTCGAGTTCGTTTTGGACGAATACCCGCGCTGCCGGTTCGACCGCGCCGAAGCCGCCGGTGTTATTCGGTACCAGGCCCAGCAACTGGGGCGGCACACGGTGGGCGGCGAGCATGTCGTCGCGTGTTACGCCCTTGATGTTGAAAAATTCATCTTTGGCGGCGACTTCGGAAACCGGAATCAGCTGTATCCCATCCTTTTTTCCGTTCGGGGCATACATGAACACGTTGCGGAAATTGCCTGGTCCCTTGCTCTGCTTGAGCGCCTCGCGCATCTTGTCGACGTCGGTCTGGTTTTGCGCCGCATCGGTCATGTATAAAATGAAGCCGGCATGCGAGCCGTTTTGGTAGTATTTTCGGCGAAACAGCGTCGCGGCTTCATTCAACCAGGCCGAATGCAAGGCGCTCAGGTATTCGGGCAGGCCGTAGATTTCTTGGTTGATGTCGGCTTCGATCAGATGGAAAATCAAGCCAGGGGCAAATTCGTGCTCCTGTTTCCAGCCGTGCACATACAGATAGGCACTCAGATCGGTGGCACTGCGGCGCATGTACTTGGCCAGCGCAGGATAGAGTCCGAGCGTGCCACCCAGGCGGTTGGTTTGCCGCTCGAGGTAGCTGTTACCGAAGACCAGAAAGTCGAGCGCAAAGCGGCTGAAGTGTTCCCGCGATAACAGCCGATGTGGGACAAAGGTCGAGGCCAGCAAGTTGCGCTTGGCATAGATGGCTGAGCTGTGATGTACGCTGGCGCGGAACGATCTGGCTAAGCCGTCAAAGCTGATCGGCGGTTCGTAATAGCGGCCGTTCGACCAGCTCTCGATATAATCGAGAATTTCTGCGCGATCCAATACCGGCGTCGGGTCGCCAAAACTGAATGCTTCCAGCGCCGCCGACTGGCTGACGGCCGTCGCACGCTCGGTCCTGACTTCCTGCGCTGCATTTATCTGCCCGCGCTGCTTCCTGCGTATCATGCGTAGATCTCCATAAATGATTGACTGTTGTGGTGGCCACCATCGAGCGGTTCGTGGTCAAGTGCATGCATACATGCCCAGGCCAGATCGGCGTGACCGGTTTCTTCATTGCGGTCGGCCTTGTAGGTCACTTGCTGGCCGCTGGCGGTCAGTGTTTTTTTGATCGCCATAAAGGATTGCGCCAGTTCTGTCGCACCGGCGTCGAATTCGAGCCGGCCTTTGCTGATCACGTCTTGCGCTTTCAGCACCATGCGACTTTTGATGGCGGGGTCGTAATTGATCTTGGTGACCGAGGGGTAAAAATTCTTCACCAACTGATACACCCCTTCGCCCATTCCGGTCGCATCAATACCGATAAAGCCGACGTGATAGCGTATCGTTGATTGCCGTATCAATTCGGCCTGGGCAGCAAAATCCATCCCACGAAATTGGGTTTTTTCTAACACGCGGAACTTACCGCCGGGTGTGCGCGGCGGGGCAAGGATAACGATACCGGCGCTGTCGCCGGTATGGGCGGGGTCGTAGCCTATCCAGACCGGATTGTCGCCATAGGGGCGGGTGGTAAATGGTTTGAAATCGGTCCATTCAAGCCATGCGTCGACCATGCATTTTTGTAGTTCGGTCAAAGGAAATATTGACTTGGTATCGTCGATGAAGTGACACATCAGCAGATTGTCGAACTGGTCCGGGCTGTATTCGTAGCTGCGCAGCTCATCGATGTCGAACAAGTTGCAGCCGCCGCGCTCGGCATCCATGATCGTCACGATCTGGCGCCAGATTTTGTCTTCGCCGGTGTAACCGCTCTGTAGTCGTGCATGGCTGATGTCGATGTGTACTTGGTCTTTTTTGGGGCGACGCTTGTTGAATAGATCGCCCGTCCAGAACGGATAAGCTTCGTGCGTGATGCTGGAAGGCGTGGAGAAATAGGTCTTGCGCCACTGCTTATGCAGCGCCATGCCGGACGCGACTTTGTTCAATTCTTGGAATTGATGCGTCCAGAAGAATTCATCGAAATAGAAATTGCCATGGTAGCCTTGCGCCGTGCGCGCATTCGTTCCCAAGAAGTACAAATGCGCGCCATTCGGCAGAACGATAGGATCGCCGCTGAGCTCAATGCCCGCCGCTTCCTTTGCAAACTGGACGATGTATTGTTTGAAGACGTGCGCCTGCGCTTTTGAAGCAGACAGGAAGATTTGATTACGTCCGGTTTCAAATGCATCCGCCAAGGCTTCGCGCGCAAAATACCAGGTCGCCCCAATTTGACGTGATTTTAGAATGACGCGGGTACGTTGGTGGCCGTTTCTCAGCCAACTCTTTTGATAGTCGAATAAGGAATCGCGGAAGGCCTCCAGCAGTTGCTCACGCTGTTCGTCGCTGTAATCGTTGCGTGCTGCTTTTTTCTTGGGGCCGGCGTGACGCTTGGCCAGGTTGGGGTTTAGGTCAACTTCGTTACCGCCCGGTTCTTCATAGCGCCTGACGCGCGCCATTTGCACGACCTGACGTGTCAGTAAGTCGATTTCTTTGAAGTCGCCACCGGTTTTGAGGTCTTTGGCGATCAATTGCACCAGGCGGGCATCTAAGGCGGTTTCGATTTTTTCGATGACCGAGGCCTTGTCCCAATGATCACGATCGCACCAGCTTTGCACGGTGCTGCGTTTGATGTCGAGGTGTTGTGCAATCGATGAGATCCGCCAGCCTTGCCAATATAAGGCCCGCGCAAGACGACGCATGTCGGTTTTGTTTGCAAGGAGCGTAGCGTCATTTTCCATCATGCCGCCAGCGTAGGGGCTACGCGCGTGCGCAGGCAGTCTGGCGGAGTTGATAAACTGATTAACAACCCTCAGGCAATTGATGCAGAAGACAGCAAGGCCGACCATGTGGGCTTCATTCCCCCATAAGCTGAGTCAGTTTGGCTACCACACCATGTCAAAAAAATTCGCCTCTAAGTTTTTCCGTGTCGCCTTGGAAGGTGCGACCACCGATGGCCGCCAGATCGAGCGCAGCTGGATCGAGCAAATGGCAAAGAACTTTGACCCGGTTAAATACGGCGCACGTGTTTGGATGGAGCATATTCGCGGCACCTTGGTTGACAGCCCTTTCCGTGCCTACGGCGATGTGACAGCACTCAAAGCAGAGGAAGTCACGATTGACGGCGTGAAAAAACTCGGTTTATACGCACAGATCGAACCGACGCCTGATCTGGTTAAAATGACCAAGGCAAAACAAAAAATCTACACCAGCATCGAAATCAATGAAAAATTCGCTGACAGCGGCGAAGCCTACCTGGTAGGTTTGGGCGTCACAGATAGCCCCGCCAGCTTAGGCACAGAGATTCTCTCATTCGCGGCACAAAATCCCCATGCCAGCCCATTCGCGGCGCGCAAAAGCAGCCCCGGCAATCTGTTTTCAGCAGCCACCGAGGTGACGCTGGAATTTGATGAAGTTGACACAGAAGCCAGCTCACTTTCCATCAGGGTCAAAGAATTGCTCGGTCGTTTCAATAGCAAAAAGACCGGCGACGATGCGCGCTTTGCCGATATCAGCCAGGCGGTCGACACGCTGCTCGAGCACGTTGCGCAGCAAGCCTCGCATGTCAGCGCGGCGGGCCAGCGTATTGACGATCTGGAAAAATCGCTCCGGTTCGTGACTGCCGATTTTCACAGCGTGAAGGAGCAGCTCGCCCAGGAACCGGGCAAGCACAGTACGCGTCCGTCATCCACCGGCCATCAGGGTGGCCAACAAACCGATTGTTGATGTTGACGTATACCGCGCACAGTCTGCGCTTCGCACCACTTTTACCAAAGAATTTCGGAGATACTTGCAATGAACAATACTACCCGCACCGTCTATCACTCTCTGCTGACTCGGCTTGGCGAACTCAATGGTGTCGCCGATGTAACGAAAACCTTTGCGGTTGACCCGTCGGTGCAGCAGAAACTGGAAACGAAGATGCAGGAGTCCAGTGAGTTCCTCGGTAAGATCAATATCATCGGTGTGACCGAAAAAGAGGGTGAAAAACTCAAGTTAGGGATCAGCGGGCCGGTTGCCAGCCGTACCGATACCAACAAGAGCGAACGTCAGCCACGTGATTTGACCGAGCTTGGCGATGACAAGTACCGCTGCGTGAAAACGAATTTTGATACCCATATTCCGTATGCCAAACTCGATGCCTGGGCTAAATTCGCCGATTTCCAGACGCGCATCCGTGATGTGATTCTGCGCCGTCAGGCGCTCGATCGCATGGTCATCGGTTTCCATGGCGCGTCGGTGGCCGACACCAGCGATATCGCCACCTATCCGCTGCTGCAGGATGTCAATAAAGGGTGGTTGCAGAATATGCGTGAACACGCCCCGCAGCGTGTGATGGGTTCGGGTCAAACCGCCGGCACTGTCAGCGTCGGGGCTGGGGCCGGCAGTGATTATGCCAACCTCGATGCGGCGGTGTTCGACGCCATCACCTTGCTTGACCCGTGGTTTCGCGACGATACCGGCTTGGTGGTGATGGTTGGCCGCGAACTGATGCACGATAAATACTTCCCGCTGGTGAATCAGAAGCAAAGCCATGTCGAAACTCTGGCGGCCGATGTGGTGATCAGCCAGAAGCGGATCGGCGGTTTGCAGGCGGTGAGTGTGCCGTATTTTCCAGCGAATGCTTTTTTGATCACGCGTTTCGATAATCTGTCGATCTATTTTCAAGATGGTGCTCGTCGTCGCCAGGTGGTGGAAAATCCTAAGCGCGATAGGATTGAAAATTATGAGTCATCGAACGATGCCTATGTCATTGAAGATTATGGCATGGCCGCCTTGGTTGAACACGTTGAGCTGGTGAATTAATCATGGCGCGCATCAGTCCAGCACAACAACACTACCTGCGCACTCTGGCAGCGCTGGCGGCCGCGAACGCGTCTGCTGGTGGCGTCGTGACCGGCAACGCTTACGAATTGATGTGCGCGCAGCTGATTACCGACCGTCAGCGCCTTAAACAAATCCAGTCGATTGAGCGCAAGATCGAGACTAAACGCGCACTGCTGCCGGCCTATCAAGATTGGATCGACGGTGCGCTCGCGAGCGGTCATGGTGCACAGGACATGGTGCTGACCACGCTGTTGGTATGGCATATTGATGTCGGCGATTTCGCGCGCGCTTTGCAGATCGCTGAGTATGTTTTGCAGCACAATATGAAACTGCCGGATCAGTATCAGCGCGATACCGCGACCATGCTGCTCGATGAAATTCCGGACGCCTTCCTCCAGCCACCTCTGCCGCAAGGGGTGGATGCGATGGCTATCCTTGAGCGGGTCGATCAGCTGACCCAAGGGAAAGATGCGCCCGACCAGGCGCGCGCCAAGCTGTATAAGGCGCTCGGTTATGCCTGTATCGCTGGCAGCGGGGAGGAGGATCTGACACGGGAACAACTGCCGTTGGCACAGGAAGGGCTGCGCCACTTGCAGCGCGCACTTGAGCTGTTTAACGGCATCGGCGTCAAGAAAGATATCGAACGACTGGAGCGGCGCATTAAAAAAGCGACGCCCGATTAACGCGCACCCCCTAGCGCACGGCGGCGCGGGCTGATGACAAAAATTTATCTAGGTCTGACGCCCGCCCACCGCCGTTTTTTTAGGAAGACGTTTCATGAGTTTTATCGCCATTGCACCAAGCAATCAGGCCAGCGCACCGGCTGCCGGCCTGATTATCAATGACGGCTGGTTCCCAGATATCCGCTTGGCCGACATGCGTGAGGCCGCCAGAATCGATGGCACCGTAACCGATGCCAGACTCACTGCCGCCTTGGTCGATGCGATCTTGAGCGTTAATCTCGCACTGCATGCCTGGAAGGCGCAGCACCTCGCCGCGCAGTATGCCGATTTACTCAGCGTACCGGCACCGAGCATTCAAGGGGAAAGCCAGTATCTGGCGCATTACCGGCGTGCGGTGTATAGCACCGCCAAGGCTGATTTGCTGGAAAAATATCGTGATTTCGATAGTACCGGTCAAGCACAGAGCGATAAGAAAGCCATCGAATGGCTGGCTGCCGCTCCCGAACAAGAACGCCGCAATGCGCACTGGGCCATCGCCAACATCTTGCAGCGTCCTCACATGACGGTAGAGTTGATATGAGTTTCACCGTCTACGCTCACCAGTTCGACACCTTGGACCTGCTGTGCTGGCGGCATGTAGGGATGACGCAGGGCGTCGTTGAGGCGGCCTTGGAACTCAACCGCAGCATTGCCGATACCGGCGTGTTTATTCCGCACGGTAGCGCGGTCGTGTTACCGACCGCTGAACACCTCGCGCATCGCACACGCAGTCACCAGATCGTGCAACTCTGGGATTAAGCCGCCGCATAGCGTTTACATCGACACAGACCACCACACGAGAACCTCATGGCCGAACCTCACACTACCAGCTTCATCGTGACCGCCACCGCCGCCAGCCTTGGTGTGTCGACGCTGTTTCCTGGCATCGACGGTAATGCTTTGATTGGTGCCTTTGCCGGCTCGAGTCTGGTGGCCATCAGCAGTAAAAATCTACCGCTGCTACAACGCGTCGCGTACATGCTGATTTCCTTTGCAGTTGGCTATCTGGCTGCACCCGAAGTGGTCTCGAAAACGCCGCTGCACGAATCGGGCGTGGCGGCTTTTTTAGCGGCAGCAGCGGCGATTGCCGTGACCCTGCATTTGATTGACCTGATCAAGACGATCCAACTCCCACAATGGCTACAGAAAGGACGACCCCGTGACTGAACTGCTGACGAGCTTGACGTTTTTCTGTTACTTCGCCACTTGCCTGCGTCTGCTGCTGTATCGCCGCGGGCTGGCCAATTATTGTTGGCAGCAGTCTTGCAAAGCCTGGTGCCTGATTGTTTTTACCGGTCATTGTGCACTGGAATTATTGCTGCATCCGGAGAGCGTGTCATTGGGCCGGGCCGGCATCGCCGTGACGATCTTGCTGCTGGTGTTTCGAGCACGGGGCAATGTCGCCAGTCTGACCAGGAGTCATCCATGAGCCTGCAGGAGGAATGGCTGTCGCCGCATTTCAGTTTGGCTGAATTGGTGCGTAGTCAAACGGCGCAGCAGCATCGCATCGATAACACGCCGACTGACAGCGCGCTGCATAATCTGCGTCGGCTGGCAGAGTTTTTTGAGCAGGTTCGGCATGCATTGGGGGATGTACCAGTGCTGATCAGCAGTGGCTATCGCTGCCCGCGGCTGAACCAATTGGTCGGTGGTCAGCCCGACAGCGCGCATCTGCAGGGGCTGGCCGCGGATTTCAAGGCGCCGGCATATGGGACGCCATGCGAAATTTGCCAGCATCTGGTCGGCAGCGCGCTGCCATTCGATCAATTGATCCTGGAACGCATCGCTCCGGCTATCTGGGTACATCTGGCCATCGCGGCAGAAAACAGTCGGCCGCGTCGGCAGGTTCTCACGATCACCAAGCAAGGCAGCAAGGTGGGCTTATGGCCGTGACAACGAAACTACTGACCGGCATGCTGGTATTGACGGCGCTGTTGCTGGCCATGCTCAGCCTGAAATTGAATGTCTTGCAAAGCGATCTGGAAGTTGAGCAGACTAAAACGGCACAATTGAACAGCACGCTGGCCAGTAGAGACAGCCAGATTCTGCAATGGGAACAGGCCGCTGCTGCGCAGCGCAAACGCTTGAATCAGCTCAGCAAGGAACATCAGCGCATCCGCGCCACGCTGACAGAGAGAGAAACCGTCATCAAGGAGCTACACCATGACAACACGGAGATACAAATTTGGGCGGCTACTCCTTTGCCTGCCGCTGTTGCCAGCTTGTGCCAACATCCCGACTACCGCGGTGCCGGCGACTATCGTCCAGACTGGTCCTTACGTCAGCCGCTGCCAGCTGGCCGCCAGCGCGCCCAAGACTAACGGCGAATTGCAGTTGGCGCTGGAACGGACGCAAGCGGCCTGGGCCGACTGTGCGGCGCAGGTCGATATGCTGGTCGATCATCAGGAAAGCCTCGAGCATGTACAAGCCCGCTAGCCTGCGCGATTATTTAACTCAAGCCCATCCGGATCTGGCGCACAATCCGGACAAACTGCTGGTGTTCGCCGACCAAGGCAATCTGCTGGCCAGCGCGACCGGCTCGCTGTCGTTTGAATATTGCTACCGTCTCAATGTGATCATTACCGATTACGGCGGCGACCCGGATGCGCTGATGCTGCCGCTGCTGATATGGGTGGGCGTGCATCAACGCGACTTGCTCGCCAATCCGGAGGCGCGTAAGAATGGCATCGCGTTTGAAGTGGATTTTAATCATCACCAGAGCATCGATATCGCGATCAACCTCGATTTAAATGAGCGGGTGATCGTGCAGCACCAGGAGGACGGCAAGCTTCGTATCAGCCACCCAGCCGAGCCACAGGCGACACCACAATATAGCCAAACATTCTGGGCGCAGCAGCCAGGCAGTGATCTGCTCGCCGAGTGGCACACGCCGGCCGACGTAACGTGAGCGACGATCTCAGCAGCATGATCAGTTGGGCCGGGGCCTTGCTCCACAAGTTCAGCCCTGGCCAACGCCGGCAACTGACGCGGCAGATCGCGCAGACGCTCAGGCGCAGTCAGGCGCGTCGTATCGCGGCGCAGCGGGCACCCGATGGCACGCCCTACATTCCCAGAAAGCGGGCCAAGCGCGCCAAACAAGGCCGTATCAAGCGAAAAAAAGCGGCGATGTTTGAAAAGCTGCGCACGGCCAAACACTTGAAGCTCGTGAATGATGAGCAGCAGCTCGCGGTCGGTTTTTTTGGTCGGGTTGGCAGGATCGCGCGCGTGCATCAGGATGGACTGAGGGATCAGGTCGGGCGCGCGACGGCTCAGTATGCGTATCCGCAGCGGGTGTTGTTGGGGTTGACTGCGGAAGAGCATGGGCTTGTTCGGGAGCAGGTGTTGCGGTATTGACAGGGCGAAAAGGATGGTTACCCATGAATGATCAGTTCCCTTGCTTTTTGGATTACGCACGGCCTCGGCACTGAGTTGACCGCTGCCTATCTCCAGCCACGGCGTTGATATTGACGCACAAAGGCAGTAAGTTTTATCTCAACACCAAACGGCGCAAGAATTTTGCTTGGGAGCGAGTCGATTATCTGGCATGCGATAGCTTGCAAGCGCGCATCACTGATGTTTATCATAAAGCGGGCATTAAAGGCAGCAGTCACTCTGGCAGGCGTACGATGGCCTCAAATTTATTGCATAAAGGAGCTAGTTTGGACACTGTTCGACAATTGCTAGGGCATGTCAACATCGAACACTGCCTACCCTATCTAACTGTTGATAAAGACAGGCTGAGAGAGATGTTTTCGGATGTGATTTAGTAGATACATTGTTTATACAAATATCTTGACATTAGAAATAAATGCTCTACAATGTAGATATGTTAAGGAGATATGCAAATGCAACTATCAATTCAAAAATGGGGTAACAGCGCAGCGGTACGCTTGCCGACCGAACTGCTCAGTATGCTCAAGGTATCGCTAGGCGATAAGCTGTCGGTCGATGTGCGGCCAGAAGGCGTCATGCTCAAAGCCAAGCGCCCAGCGTATGCGTTGGCTGACTTGGTGGCGCAATGCGATATGACGGCCAAGGAGCCTGCCGACATGGCTGCATGGAGCAATGTCAAACCTGTTGGACGCGAAGAATGGTAAGGCGGGTTAAGTTTGAGCGCGGCGACATCGTGATGGTTAATTTGGAGCCAGCAGTAGGCCGAGAACAGAAAGGCGAACACAGGCCAGCCTTGGTGCTCTCAACCTCCGTATTTAATGTGATGGGCGTAATTCTGATCGCACCTATCACGCAGGGTGGCGATTTTGCCCGACACGCTGGTTTTGCTGTGCCGCTGAGCGGTTCTGGCACTAAGACGCAAGGCGTGGCGTTGGTCAATCAAGTGCGCATGATGGATCTCGAAGAACGCGGTGCAAAGAAGATTGAAACTGCACCCGATTTTGTTGTTGACGATGCGCTTGCACGTTTGCAAGCGATTACAGATTAAGAGGAAAAATGGGAATGTCGAATCTACACCCTGTTATGGACTTTGGTCTGCGCCAGCAAGAGGCGGTTACATGCCTTCGCGAAAAAGGATTCAAGCAAGCCACGCTTGTTTTACTCTTTGCTGCTATAGATCAATTAGCCTGGGTAGCAAGTGACAAAGAAATGGTCGGCAGCGACGGCTTTAAAGCGTGGGTGCAACAGTACATGGTCGACAGAAGTCCAAAATTCCTTTCCGGTGCAACCGCTGCTGATCTCTGGGGTGCGCGATGCGGGGTGTTGCACACTGGTGCTGCGGAATCGAATGACTTTCAAAAAGGTGATGCGCGTCGAATCTACTATTCATCCAATTGTGGCCAAGTCAGGTCGGAAGATCCGACTATTCTGTTTTTATCTCTGGAGTGGTTAGGACGCGCATTTGCCGCAGCGTTAGTTTGGTTTTTGAATGACCTCGAAAATGATCCTGTGAAAGATGCTCGTGCGCGGGAAAAACTTGCGCGCATGCTGGTCGCCCAACAACTGTAAGCACATAGGAAAAAAGGATCGTGATCGAATTCCCTAAAATGCTCTATCGACCTCGGGCAATGCCAAACGAGCAAATTGGCGGCCTGAAGCTAGACACCAGCACAGTGAACTCGGAGCACGAGCAAGCAACTGCGGAGTCGCAGGGATGGATTACGCCGCTCGCCAAGGTGCTTGCAATCGTTGAACAGGAAGATGTGCTCAAGAGTGAGCTTATCGTGGATATCGATAATAGCATTCGTAAAGCATACGATTCGAGTCTTTCGACAGCCGAACAAAAAGCCTTAAGAGTTCACCTGGCCTTTGTTCTCACAAGGTTGACCGAGCCGAATACGCAGATAGAGCCAGCGAAAACCGCTATCATCGTCCTGGAAAATCGAATGTCAAAAGCGCTGCCGTGGTTCCAGCGCCCATTTGGTATTTTAATTCTCGCGATTTTAGGCGGCGTTCTGATAGCCGGAATTGTTAAGGAAATTGGTTGGATTTGACAAGGAACTATTGTGGCAGCAATTGATGAAATTTGCGGCTGTAACTACGAGACGGATACCCACGTTGGCCTCTGCATGCGCCGAAAGGAACAAGCACGAAACCAGTGCTCGAATTGCATCGCCGGCAAGCATTCGTTGGAGCTGCGCGGCGATGTGGCAGCACCTGTAAGTGCCGTGCGGCCTACTCAGCAACCTTAAATCGGAAAAATAAAATCAGACAGACCACTTTTACCATCCAAAGGAGCCTTGCGGCTCCTTTGACGTTTCTGCGGTAATGGCTACCCATTACGAATAATCAATTCTCCTTTCTTTTCCTTGCTACGATTGGCACCGCCTACGGTGTAATGAATGTCAACGCGTTCCATGATCAATCCGTCGAATATCTGGCGCATTTCCGGGATGTCGTTGACCGTGATGATCATGCGACTTTGGATGGTCTTGGCCAGCTCGGCCATGCGCTGGTAATGCTGCAAGCCGAATTCGACACCATAGCCTTCGGTACCCCAGTAGGGTGGATCGCAATAGATCAAGGTGTGGGCGCGGTCGTATTTTTTGATGCAGTCTGCCCAATCGAGGTTTTCGATATAGGTGCGGCTCAAGCGTAAGTGCGCGGCCGACAGGTCTTCTTCCAGACGCAACAGGTTCAGCTTGGGTGGGCAGGTGGTGGCGGTGCCGAAGCTCTGGCCATCCACTTTGCCGCCGAAAGTCATCTTTTGCAAATAGAAAAACCGCGCCGCGCGCTGAATGTCGGTCAAGGTTTCTTCTGGCGTGATCTGTAACCATTTGAAAATTTGACGCGAGCTCAGCGCCCACTTCAAATGGGTACCGGGCATCGCGTCCGAGTTGATAAACGCCTTTCTAACCAAGTGCCGGATGCAATTCCAGCGCTGACGCGGCAACATGGTGTGCATGACTGCCGACCGCTCTGAATTACTGCGTTTACTTCTCAATCTGATACGCTTAGGGCGTATCGTCGAGTGCGACTATGCACAACAGCGGGCCCGCGTCTTGGTTGGTAAAAATCTGACGGACTGGCGGCCATGGCTCACCGAGCGGGCCGGCGACACGCAAACCTGGTGGGCACCCTCAGAGGGTGAGCAAGTTCTTGTATTGTCACCGGAAGGCGATTTTAATCAGTCGGTGATTGTGGGGGCCATTTACTCTGACCGTGGCGCGGCACCTTCAAGCAATCCGGCGCAACATCTCAGCCATTATCAGGACGACGCCAGCATTTCCTATGACTGGCAATCCCATACCTTGAGCGCTGTTTTACCAGCGGGCAGCCATGCCTTCATCAAAGCCGACCAAGTTACCGCTGATGCGCCGGAAACGACCTGTACCGGTAATTTGACGGTGCAAAAAAATCTGATTGTCAACGGTATGAGCATGCTCAATGCCGGCATGGCGGTGTTACCAGGTGCCACTGGAGACAGCGCGCGGATTGAGGGGCGGCTGACGGTCAGCGCAGATGTGGAAGTCAGCGGCATCAGCTTGGTCGCTCACCGCCACGGCGGCATCCAAGCCGGCGGCGCGCAGACCGGAGGTCCGCAATGAGCGACATGATGAGTGGCATGAGCAGGCTCAGCGGTGCGGCCTTGTCGGGCTTGGCGCATATACAGCAATCGGTCGCCGATATGTTAACGACACCGATCGGTAGCCGGGTCATGCGGCGCGAGTATGGTTCGGAGGTGCCGGAGCTGATCGATCAGCCGCTCAATGGTGCCACCCGTTTGCGCTTGTATGCGGCCACGGCCTATGCTCTGCTGCGCTGGGAACCGCGCCTCACGCTGAGCGGTTTGCAACTGGCTTACGATTTGCAAGGAACTGCCATCCTGACGCTGCAAGGCAGCGTCGCGCAGCAGGGGGTGCAATTGGAGGTCGCACTGACTGCCAGCACAGCAAACGCGGCAGGCGTAGACCAAAGGGCGCGCCGTCATGAATAATTCAAGCATCGACTTATCCAAACTGCCGGCACCTGACTTTGTGCAAGCCTTGTCGTATGAAAGCATCCTGGCCGACATGCTGGCTGACTTCACGCACCGCGCGCCTGATCACACCAGTGCGCTGGAATCCGACCCCGCCTACAAAATTCTGGAAGTGGCCGCCTACCGCGAATTACTCCTCCGGCATCGTATCAACGAAGATGGCCGCGCCTTACTGATCGCCTTTGCCACGGGTGCTGACCTCGATCATCTCGGCGTCACTTATTACAACGGGGAACAGCGTTTGCAGATCCGTGCCGCTGATGCTAACGTGTCGCCGCCGCTGTCACAGTTAATGGAAAACGACGAGAGCTATCGGCGGCGTCTGTTACTCAAAGATGACAGCTATTCCACGGCTGGCAGTAATAAGGCCTACCAGTTTCATGCTTTATCGAGTGCCGGCCAAGTCAAAGATGCTTCAGTCACCAGCCCGCACCCTGGCACGACTGTGATCAGTATTTTGTCCCACGAAGGCAATGGCCTTGCCAGCCTAGCCTTACTTGAGCAGGTGCGGCAACGGCTCAACCAAGACGATGTGCGCCCGCTGTCGGAAGAAGTGATCGTGCAGAGTGCTGAGATCGTCGAGTGGGCCTTGGATGCAGACATCTATACCTATGCAGGACCTGATCAAAACATTGTGCTGCGTGCCGCCGAGGATAGCTTTGCCGCTTACCTGCGCGAGCAGCAACTGCTGCAAGCCGACATCACCGATTCCGCGCTCTCGCGCGCTTTGCATGTACCCGGGGTCTTTAAAGTCGTGCGTCGCAGTCCCGTCAACGATATTGTCTGCAGCCCGACCCAGGCTGCCTGGTGCACCGCCGTGCAATTGCAGATCGCCGGGAGCAAGCCATGACACGCAGCTTATTGCCCCCGAATGCCAGCACACTGGAACGCGCACTGGAACAAAGCAGCGCGCGCCTCGGCGACATCCCGTTTCGGCTACGCGATAACTGGCAGCCAGAGCGCTGCCCCAGCAATCTACTGCCCTGGTTAGCCTGGGCCGTGGGCGTCGAGGAATGGGATAGCAACTGGCCGGAATCGATGCAGCGCGATGTGATCGCCAGCGCGCGCCGTATACGCCAACAAAAAGGCACGCCGGCAGCGGTGAAACGGGCTTTGCTGGCACTCGGCCACCCGAACGCCCACTTGCTCGAGCGGAGTGACGCGAATAAATGGGCGACCTTCAAAATTATCCTGACGCGGCCGGTCAGTATTAAGCAAGCCGAGCTGATCAAGCTGCGTATCAACCAGGTGAAGCGCAACTGCTGTCACTTGACGGCACTCGATTTCACCTGTACCCCGATCAAATACAACGCCACCATCAAGTACGACGGTAGCTACAGCCATGGCATGGTGTGAGGAAAAAAACAATGTCTGATATCAAAGAAAATCACGAATGGTCCGAGACGATCTATGAAATCGCCACCACCGATGATGTCATCGGCGGCGCGGACGGCATCTCGAATCGTCAAGCCACGCAACTGGCGGGGCGCAGTAATTTTTTACGTCGACATGTGGAGGCGCTGGAAAGCGGCAGCACCCCGGCCGGTCAAGCCAGGCAACTGAGCAGTGCGCGTAACATCCGCATTGATGGCGACGCCAGCGGCAGTTGCCGCTTCGATGGCGGCCAGGATGTCAGCTTGACCTTGACGCAGAAGCGCTCCGGCGTCGCGCCCGGCAGTTATCGCCGTGTGACGGTCAACGAGCAAGGCGTGGTGCTCGAGGGCGGCAATCCGACCACCCTGGCCGAGTATGCCATCAGCGATGCGGCACCGATTCACAGTCCGCATTTTCAAGGTCGGGTGACGGTCGGGGTCGATGACAATGGCGGCGACAGTTTACAGGTCGGCGGCAGCGTCTCGGCTACGCTCGGGTATCGCGGTGTCTGGCTGATTCCCGATGTGCGCGACAAGGTATCGACACCGGAGAGTTATCAGGGTTTTGCAGCGACGTTTGAATTCAAAACCGCCAGCAATGTCGACTTACCACCATCACGCGCCAATGGCAGTTTTGCGCATACGCTGACGGTTGCCGGCTACGATGCGGCGGGTGCGGCCGGCGGCGGGTTGCCGGCGCAATTGAGTTTTGGTGACGGCTTATCTATTCGTCAGGCCAACAGTGCCAGCAGCTGGGGCGCTTGGCGTAACATCTGGCACGATGGGAATTTGACCAGGCTCAGTCAACTCGCGAATGACCAAGCGTTTATTCAAAACCAGTATTTGCAACACAATCGGACTAACGATGCCAATGCCCCCGTTACCTATGGCGGCATCCATTTTCATTATCTGTTGGGTGACAATCGACCCGCTGGCATGAGCGATGGGGCCTTGCTCTCGTTGGCGCACAGCCCGGAGTGGGCGACGCAAATGACCAGCGATTGGCGTACCAATCAATTCTATATCCGCTCAAAAAATGACGGCACATGGTGTGGCTGGTCGCGTCTCATTAGCGATACCCAGGTGCCGCTGATCGCTAAGAAAGTCCGCTATCACGCCGCAGATGGCAGCAGCATCGACCAAGCGTTTTCAGAGCATGGTTTTGATTACGATACGGCCGGCGCAGGATTTTCCGGCCCGTTTTTGAGCTTTGGCTCGCTCAATGCCTTGGGTTCGCAAAACAGCAGTACCTATCAATGTCAATTCATGGCCTCGTATGCGCATGCGGCAGGCTTACTCAAATTTCGCACGCAGAACGGCGATGCCGGCGGCGTGTGGAATCCGTGGCGCACACTCTGGCACGATGGGAACCTGCAACATCTGAGTCAACTGCAAAATGACGCCGGCTATCGCTCCCACCATGCTGTGGCCATCGATATCGCAGCACTCGACAGCGGTACGGCCGCTGGTGATTATCGGGTCATCAGCCCCGAGGCGACGCAGATGATGCTGGTCTTCGATGTCGCCGGCAGCGTCGGGCCGGTGCAACTGATGTTCAACTATGCCGGCGGTTTTTCTTATAGAAATCAACGTGACAGCGGCACCTGGACGCCCTGGAAAACGCTGTGGAACAATGAAAACCTGACCAGCCTGAGTCAATTAAAAAACGACCTCAGCGTTTTCCCGGCCGGCACGCGCATGCCATTTGCCCAAGCTGTCGCCCCGACCGGCTGGACGCAAGATCTCTCCGACAGCAGTAATAACCGCATGCTGCGTGTCGTGCATGGCAGTGGTGGGAACGTCGGTGGTGTGCACGATCCCAGTATCAATCATGTCGTTGCCGCGCATACGCATAGTTTTACGACTGGGGGTATCAGTGCCAATCATACCCATGGCGTCAACGATCAAGGTCATAGCCATTTGGGTGGCGAATCTGAACATCAAAACCGCATAGGCGGCGAGTATGGTGCCTATGTTCGTCTCAACATTCACTCGCAAAGCTGGACTAAACCAGCGACAACCAACATTTGGCTACACGGTGCCGACACCGACCACAGCCATAGCGGATCGACCGACAACGGCTCGTCGCAAACCAACTGGCAGCCCCGTTATCTCGACATGATCATCTGCGTAAAGGATTAGCCATGAAAAAAACACGCCCTGTAACACACGTCACCGGCTACCAATGGGGCGATGACGGCGGCTATATCGGCCCCTACCAATTTGAAAAAAACCGCGACAAGCCAGAAATCCACCTGCCACCGCGTACCACCTTACTCGCACCGCCTGGCGATTTACCGGTCGACCTGGAAGCGGCGTGGGATGGCAGTCAGTGGATTTGCCGCCGGCTTTGCTTGTCGTATTTACCTGATCGTGTGCTTGTTGGTGGCGAACCGGATGACCAACCGCCTGACAACAATCTTGAGGAAAACCATGGAAATCACAACGAAGACCTGCTGCCCGCTGGGCCAACAGTGCCAGCAAGTCAAGGATAACGCGATTCATCAATGCGCCTGGTATACCAAGCTGGCGGGGAAACATCCCAGCACCGGCAGCGACATCGATGAGTACGGCTGCGCCGTGGCCTGGCTGCCGATTCTGTTGATCGAAAATGCCCATCAGCAGCGCAGTACCGCGGCGGCCATCGCCTCGTTTCGCAACGAGATGGTCGATGCGGCTGATGCCAATCAGGCCGGATTGGCTGTGTTGGCGATGGCTACCCAGTTGCCGGAACGATTGGGGCGCAAGGGCTGAAACGAAACGCTTCACTGTTTATATTTTTTTACCCATCACAGGAGACCACGATGGCCAGCGACTACCACCATGGCGTGCGCGTCATTGAAATCAACCAGGGCAGCCGTCCTATCCGTACCATCAGTACTGCCGTCATCGGCCTCGTCGCGACTGCCGACGATGCCGATGCTGAACTCTTCCCGCTCGATACGCCTGTTTTGCTCACCAATGTGAATGCGGCCCTCGGTAAAGCCGGCAGCACCGGCACCTTACGCCGCACACTGGAAGCCATCGGCTTGCAAACCAAAGCGCTGACCATCGTGGTACGCGTGGAAGAAGGAGCCGATGTGGCCGCCACCGCCACCCATGTCATCGGTGGGGCCACGGCCAGCGGTCGCTACACCGGCATTAAAGCTCTGCTGTCGGCACAAAACAGCCTCGGCATCAAACCGCGCATACTCGGTGCGCCCGGCCTCGACAGCAAGGCCGTGACTAACGCCTTGGTCGCCGTGGCCCAGCAACTGCGTGGCTTTGTCTATGCCTCCGCACATCACTGCGCGACCAAAGAAGAAGCGGCGCTCTATCGTAAGGATTTTGGTCAACGTGAGTTAATGCTGATCTGGCCCGACTTCGTCAGCTGGGACAGTGCCACCAGCACCGAAACCAGCATCCCCGCGGTCGCCTATGCGCTCGGCTTGCGCGCCAAAATTGATTAAGAAATCGGCTGGCATAAAACCCTCTCGAACATGCCGGTCAACGGGCCGACCGGTCTCGCGCGCGATGTATTCTGGGATTTGCAAGACCCGGCTACCGATGCCGGCTATCTCAATGGTAAAGAAATTACCACCCTGATCAACCAAAACGGTTTCCGCTTTTGGGGTTCGCGTACAGCGGAAGAACCGGAATTCTTTTTCTTTGAAAATTACACTCGCACCGCTCAGGTACTGGCCGACACCATCGCCGAAGCCCATTTCAGCTACGTCGACAAGCCCTTGCACCCCTCGCTGGTGCGGGATTTGATCGAGAGTATCAATGCCAAATTTCGCGACCTGAAAGCGCAAGGCTACCTCATCGATGGCAGCGCTTGGTACGACGAACAGTTCAACAGCAAAGAAGCGCTGAAAGCCGGCAAGCTGGCCATCGATTATGACTACACCCCGGTGCCGCCGTTAGAAAATCTGGTATTCCAACAACGCATCACCGATCGCTACCTGGCCGATTTCGCTAATCGCGTCAACGCCTGAGAGCGCACTGACACTTCGCAAGGAGAACAACATGGGCTTACCCAGCAAACTGAAAGACTTCAACTTGTTCAACGATGGCCAGTCATATATGGGCCAGGTGCCGGAACTGACGCTACCTAAGTTGACGCGCAAGATGGAAGAGTACCGCGCCAGCGGCATGAGTGGCCCGGTCATGGTTGATTACGGCAATGAAGCCATCACGCTCGAATGGACCGCCGCCGGTCTGCTGATCGATGCGCTCAAACAGTACGGTGCGCACAGCCACCATGCCGTGCAACTGCGCTTTGCCGGCGCATTTCAAAACGATGACACTGGCGAGGTATCGGCTATGGAAGTAGTGGTGCGTGGTCGGCACAAAGAAATCGATATGGGCAGCGCCAAGCATGCCACCGACACCGCGCATAAATACAGCACCAGCTGCAGCTATTACAAATTGACGGTCGATGGCGAGGTGCTGATCGAGCTCGATTTCATGGGGGGCACGGAACAAATCGGTGGCAAAGATCGTCAGCGCAGTATTCGCCAAGCCATTGGACTATAAGTCCGGCACCAACGAATGGCTGTTAATATTTTTTTTAAACAATGATTCAAACAAGGATGATCATGAACCCAACAGACAAGCTCAGTAATGACAAGCCCATCAGTGTCACGCTCGATGAACCGATACGACGTGGCGACACGCTGATTACCGAAATCGCATTACGCAAACCCAAGGCCGGCGAATTACGTGGCGTCTCGCTGGTCGACATTGCCAATCTCGACGTCATCGCATTGCAAAAAATTTTACCGCGCATCAGTCAGCCCAGTCTGACCAACCACGAAGTCAACCATCTCGAACTGGCCGACCTGATGGCGCTCGGTGCGGAGGTGGCCTATTTTTTGGCGAAGAAGGCGGATCGGAACATGGTCTCCCCGACTGCGTAGAAAATGCCATGGCCGATATCGCCGTCGTCTTTCACTGGCCGCCGGCCGCACTCCATGCCTTGTCGCTGGTGGAATTGATGGATTGGCGTGAACGCGCCCGGGTACGTTCGTGTAGTGACAATGCTGTTTAAGCGAGCGCCGTGACGGCAAAAAATATAACAGGAATTTTCTATGGCCGACCTGCGATTACAAGTCATACTGAGCGCCCTCGATAAGGTAACGGCACCGCTGAAAGCCATCCGCACGGCAGCGCTGCCGACCTCTGCTGCCTTACACGCGACCCATGTGCGCTTGAAAGAGCTCAATGAGCAGCAGCGCACACTCGACCAATTTCGCACACTGCACCAAGGTCTGCGCCTATCATCCACCGCACTCCATGAAACGCAAGAGCGTGTACAACAATTGGCGCGTAGTATCGCCGCCAGCGGCCAACCCAGCCGTGCCATGACACGCGAATTCAAGGCCGCGGTCACGGCGGCAAGCCGACTCAAAGCCGAGCACGCAAAACAAAACCAGCAATTACAGTGGATGCGTGATCGCTTGTCGGCCGCCGGCATCAGTACCAATGCACTGAGTAAAACGCAAATCGGATTAAGGCAAAGTATCCAGACCGCCAATGCCGAACTGACAGCACAGCAAAAAAAACTCAGCGCCCTGGCTGCGCAGCAGTCCCGTGCCGCCACCTTACGCAAACAATTCAGCAGCACCCGAGAATCGGCCGGGAAGCTTGCCATGGCGGGTGCGGGCAGCGTCGCCAGCGGCGGCGGACTGTTGATGAGCATGCGCAAAATACTGTTGCCTGGAATCGAATTCGATGCCGCCATGTCGCGCGTTCAGGCACTCAGTCGCAGTGAGAAAACAGCACCGGAATTCATCGCCATGCGTCAACAAGCCCGCGATCTCGGTGCCGGTACCAGCTTTACCGCCACCGAGGCGGCCGAAGGTCAAGGCTACCTGGCTATGGCCGGCTTTACCCCAGATCAAATTTTGCAATCGATGCCGGGCGTGCTCGCTGTTGCCAAGGCCGGCGGTGCCGATCTGGCGCGCAGCGCTGATCTCTCCTCAGATATTTTGACCAGCTTCGGCTTGAGGGCCGATCAGATGAGCCGCGTCGGCGATGTCTTGACAATGACCTTTACGACCGCCAACACCAATCTGGACATGCTGGGCGAAACCATGAAATACATCGGCCCGGTCGCCAAAGCCGCTGGTATGTCGCTCGAGCAAGCTGCGGCCATGGCCGGCTTGCTCGGCAATGTAGGCATCAAGAGCAGCCAGGCCGGCACTACCTTGCGCGCCATGCTGCTGCGGCTGGCCGCGCCGACTGCCGCTACCAGCAAAGCGCTCAAACACCTCGGCGTCGCCGCCGTTGACCTGCACGGCAATGTACGCGACATCCCCAATGTGCTGCGCGATGTCGCCCGCGCCACAGACAAAATGGGCAGCGGCAAACGACTGAGCTTCTTGAAAATGATCTTCGGCGAAGAACCGGCCGCCGGCATGGCTGAACTGATTGCCCAGCAAGGTGCCGATGGCATTGGCAACTATGTCCGCATTATCGACGCCTCGGGCGGCACCGCAGAAAAAGTCGCGCACGTCATGGCAAACAATTTACAAGGCGATTTACAAACCCTGACCTCTGCCTGGGAAAATTTCGGCATTACCGCTTCCGAGACCATCGACGGTCCCCTGCGCGACCTGACCCAGCGCATCAGAGAGCACATCAACGCGGTAACAACTTGGGCGCAGCAGCATCCCGCGCTCACCGCTATGCTGCTGAAAACGGCACTGGTCGTCGGCAGCCTGTTAGTACTCCTGGCCGGCCTGGCACTGGTGAGCGCAACGCTGATCGTTCCCATGGCGGCACTCAAACTCGCGCTGGGTCTGCTCGGCCTGCAAGGCGGCTTGCTCTCGACCGTGCTGGTCGGATTGCGTACCGCCTTGCGCCTGCTCCTGAGCTTGCTGCTTGGGCTAGGCCGCGCCTTACTCATGAACCCGATCGGTTTAGCAATCACAGCCTTCGCGCTGTCCGCCCTGTTGATCTATACCTACTGGGAACCGATCAAAGGATTTTTCAACGGCCTGTGGAACGGCATTACGGCACGCTTTGAACAAGCCAAGCAAAGCCTGCGCGACCTCACGACTGGCATCGGGAACGACCTCAGCAACGCCGTGCGCAACGGGTTCGGTATCGACCTCCCGACCACCTTTACCGAATTCGGTGCCGGCCTGATGAACGGTTTCGTCAAGGGCATCACCGGCGCGCTGAGCCGTGTCAAAACCAGCATCACCAGCGCAGCTGAGAGCGTGATCATCTGGTTTAAAGACAAACTCGGCATCCGCAGCCCCAGCCGCGTCTTTGCACTGTTCGGCGACGACACCATGCAAGGCTTGGCACTCGGTCTCAGTCGCAGCGAAGCTGTCCCCCTGCGCCAGGTCAGCGGTATCGCAAAACGCTTGGCACAGATTGGCGCTGACGTGACGCTCGGCGCGGCTCTGCCAGGCACGATCACTCCAGCGCTGGCCTTCGATACCCGCGCGGCGCTGGCCCCGGCAAAAGCCGAGGGCACGCTGATCCAGGGCGACACCATCACGATCACGATCAACCCCGCACCCGGCATGGACGAAGCTGCCATTGCCAAAGCCGTTGCCAAAGCCCTGGAACAACGCGACCGGCAAAAAGCGGCCCGCTGGCGCTCACGCCTGGCCGATGACTAATCCCATAAAGAAAGAAGGAAGGAAGAAAATACCATGATGATGGCCTTAGGCATGTTTGTCTTCAGTCTCTCCACCCTCGCTTACCAGGAATTACAACGCCAAACCGACTGGAAGCACCCCGGTAACAGCCGCGTCGGCCGCCGCGACGCCTACCAGTTCACCGGCAAGGGCGAAGACAGCATCACACTCTCCGGCTGGCTGGCCCCCGAACTGAGCGGCAGCCTGTATGCGCTCGATGCCTTGCGACTCATGGCCGACACCGGCAAAGCCTGGATACTGATACAAGGTAGCGGTCGTATTGTCGGCACCTTTGTCATCACCAGCATGACGGAAAACAAAACCCACTTGGCCGCCAACGGCAACCCGGCACGCCTTGATTTCACCATCGTACTCAAGCGTACCGATGACAACGTCCCCAGTCTGCTCAGCAGCTTGGGCGACCCCGGCAGCATAAAAAATATGCTCGGCCTCGACGGCTTGAGAAAAACGGCAGATGAAGCGCTGCGCGACATCCAATCCGGCCTGGGCAGTTTCACCGGAAGCCGCCAATGAGCCATCCACAAGCGGCCTTCAAGATTACCCTCGATGAGCAAGATCTCACCGCGCGCATCGCCCCGCGTTTGCTCAGCCTGACATTGAGCGAAGCCTCTGGCGATGACAGCGATCAGCTCGATTTACAGCTTGACGATGCCGATGGCCAGCTCGCGCTGCCACCGCGTGGCGCGACGATACGCCTGCAGATAGGCTGGGCCGAATCTGGCCAATCAGGCCAATCAGGCGGCGCATATGGCCTGATCGACAAAGGCAGTTTCACCGTCGATGAAATCGAACACAGCGGCGCGCCCGACACACTGACCCTGCGCGCGCGCACGGCCAACCTGATCGATCAATTTCGGCTGGCCCAAGACAACAGCTTTCACGCCACCACTTTAGGCAGCATCATCGAGCTGATCGCATTCAGAAACGAACTGGCAGCCGGCATCGCTGAGAGCTTGCGCGATATCCTCGTCGCCCATGTTGATCAAACCAGAGAATCGGATGCCGCATTTTTGCGTCGCCTTGGAAAACAATATGATGCCGTCGCCACCGTCAAAAACCATACCCTGCTGTTCTTACCTATTAACCAGAGCCGCGCCTTATCGGGCAAGGAATTAGCCGTGATACGCTTGAACCGGCACAGCGGTGACAGCCACCGCTACCATAGCGCCGAACGCGAGCACTACAGCGGCGTGCGCGCCTTTTGGTATGACTCGCAAGAAGCGATGCGACGTAGCGTCGTCGCCGGCGCGCCCGGCAACAGCAAACGGCTGCGCAGCACCTACGCCACCCCAGCCGAAGCGCGCCAAGCCGCGCAAGCCGAATGGCAGCGGCAGCAGCGCGGCTTGGCCACCCTCGAACTCACACTGGCCCTCGGTAACCCGGCCCTGATGCCGCAATCGCCCGTCATCGTCAACGGTTACAAAGACGAAATCGATCAAACCGCTTGGCTGGCCGTCAAAGTCAGCCATCAGCTCAGCGCTGCCGGTTTCACTACTCGCCTCGAACTCGCAACGCTCACTGCGCCGGCCGATACGGAGGGCGAAGGGGACGATCAGGCTGATACGGATCCCGACCCGGACATCACCGGTGTGGCAGCCAAATGGCATGACAGCATCAGTAAAAACCAAGGGCGCGCGATTGCAGGTGCCGGTGCCAAACTCAAAACCTTAACGTACAGCTACGCCAGCAAACAATCCGCCCAGCGCGCCGCAAACTTGGAATGGGCCAAGATACGAGAACGCCGCGAAATGCTCTTGGAGAACCAGCGCGGTGATAAGAATAGTGCCTAAATGCATAGCAATGCAACGAAAAAAATCGGTAAAATGCCTCGTCAAGCAGCACTAACCCTGCGCAAGGAGGACAGCATCGATGCCTTATTTCAAGACTCATTTCAGGACTATCCTGCTCGTGTTGTTAAGCCTCGCGGCCGCAAGCGCCCCAGCACAAACACACTGCACCAGTGACGACATGGGCGCACCACACTGCAGCACTATCGAGGGCAATGTGCTGCGCCAGACGCCCGATGGTTCCGGTGGCACCCGCATCACCGACAGCAAGGGACAAGTCACGCGCATCAGGCCCGATGGCTCAGGCGGTAGCATACGCACCGATTCCAAAGGGCATGTCACACGCATGCGCCCCGACGGCTCCGGTGGCACCCTCATCACCGATTCCCAGGGCCATGTCTCACGCCTGCGACCCGATGGGTCCGGCGGCAGCCTCATCACCGACGCCAAAGGCCAAGTGACACGCATGCGCCCCGATGGTGCCGGTGGCAAACGCATCACCGGTCCAAACGGGCAGGTAACACGTTGCACACCAGATGGCAGTGGCGGGAGCCGATGTCAGTAAGCGGGATTCAGGGTAGGTGGTTTAATCCAGCATCCACCCGACCAATAACACCCCAGCTCCCAGCGCCGCAAGCAAACCCACCACCGCCTTACAAACCCAGCGTAAAACGGTGATGCCAATACCAGACTTGCGAGCCGAAAACAGGCGCATCACACTGCCATGACCAGTGCGGCAAAAATAACCCATGCGTCCGCGCCGCAGCTTCACACAATAGTTCGCCTTCTCAGGGTCGCTGTTGATATAAATATGCATCGCATTATGTTGGGCGTTTCTTGCATACGACGAACCCAATACTGCTTGGCCGACATGGAATGTAGATTTGGATGCGGATGGAGTGATGTCGGCTGTCATTGTTTTTTACTGGGCGTTCCTTTCCCAACAGTAAAATTCAGTGGTCCATGCACATCCTGATCACCCTGCACCACCTGACCGACTTCCCCTTTAATCACCGTCCGCTTCCAGTCTTCGGATACCGTCAACAGGCCGTGCAGCATCCCGAGGACACCGGCTTGACCACGCACATCGAGCGAGCGAAAATTTTGCAGCAATTCATTTTCATCCTCATTGAGCGACTCCTCATGGCTGACACCGGTGAGCAGATACAAGATATCGACGCCTGCCTTCGCCAGCTTTTCCAAATACACCGAGTCCGGTCGGCGCTCACCGCTTTCATAATTCAACTGTGTATCCTTGGTCACGCCGCCCAAGGCCGCAAACTTCTCTTGATTAAAGCCAAGTCTCTTGCGCTCGGCACGTAAACGCTGATTAAAATTAGACATAAGCATTTTTTTATGTTGACATAGGGTCGTTTGACCACCATATTAATCCTAACCCGTAACCACTCTTAATCATACATGATGAGTCTAGCGTCCTTTCCTCATCGCGCGCCAAAAATACCTTTTGCAGTCCCATTGGCCTTGCGTCTCGCCATCGAAGAACTGGCAAAAACAAACCAATAATTTCGAATAAGCAAAATTAGTAAATAGCACAAGGCGGCCATACGCCGCTTTGTGCTTTGTGTTTATTCAGTGCTAGGCGCTACTCACGTCCAGCATGCGTTATTCCAAGTATAAAAATATCGAGCTGATCGCTGGTTATCTGTCCCATTTTCAAACACTCCTTTTCGCCACCTTCAAATACCATTCCTTGATAAGCATGGCGATTTAATACTCTGATACTTTTAATGCCTCTCCATGCTTTTGGTTTTTCCCATAGCGTTGAGCAAATAGAAAAAATAGCCTGCGTATAAATTTTTTGCGTCACTCGGTCCTCCTTTGTGACTATTGTTAAGACGTCATCTGGAATAAGTTTCATGCTAAGGGGTTGCCAAGGGAGTAAAACTTTCTGAATGGCTTCAGGAACAGGACGTGCGTCAGCGGATGGGACACCAAGCACCAATGACAATAGTAATGCGCTAAAAAAATTTTCATTTCGTTTTTGCAAAATGGTGGATTGTAAAAATTTTGCTATTTTTTGAGTGTCTATTGCTTATTTTTTTTGCGCCCTACATTGATTGTCTGAGGCCCAGTAATATCGCCGGTGATCTGCTGACCGACGTCACCATGGAACGTTATCGTTTGTTTACGATTTTCAGGTTTCGGTGGTTTGGCTTCAGCGATACCCTCAGCGACGCCTAGTAAACGGGCCTGGCCTTTCATTCCCAGTGCTCTGTATGCAGTGAGAAGCTCATTTTCATCCGGCGTGATCGTGGTATTCGAAACCACTCCAGTTAATACGAATTGGACATCAACGCCAATAGTTGAAATTAAGGCCAAATACTCAGCATTTGGCACCAGCTTTCCCTGCTCCCAATCAATTTGAGAACGCTTGGAAGCATCACCAACGATAGCAAACTCAGCCTGACTATATCCAAGTCGCTCGCGCTCTGTTTTTAAACGGGCCCCTATTTTTTTTCGCAATTTTTCACCATTTTCTTTACAAGTGCGAAATTTCGCACTATATTTACGTCATTGCTAAGTAACGTATACAAATCATATCCTATGAACACCATAGACCCAACCTCAAGCACCGAAATTGAGCAAATTTCCAAGCCGATCACAGTGCGTCTACACCCAGAAGAGCTAGCCAAGGTCGAACGTTATGCCAAGGAAGATCACCGCACCCGCGCCTCGTTTCTGCGTGTCATGACCTTACGTGGACTTGCTGCCTACGAAAAAGAATACGACACCACCATCGCCAGTACGACTGCTTGATCGAGGAAAATATCGCCATGTCAATTCGTGTCAAGCATGGGCTTGAAAGCGATGATCAGGCATTCGAATGGCTCGTCAAATTCGCCTTGCGTGAAGGTGTTAAAAAAATCACCGGCCGAGGCCGGGCGCTATATGCAATAGAGAGGAAACCACCAGCATGAGAGTCATCAGCCTACCTTGTCCGCACTGCGAACAACCCGTGCGCGCGATAAAAAGCCGCACCATGTCGCCGATGTTTAAAGAAATCACCTACCGCTGCAATAACCCGGACTGCGGCCACGTGTTCATCGCCGGCCTCGAAGTATTGCGCACCATCTCACTCTCAGCGACGCCGAACTGCCTGATGAAAATCCCGATCTCTCAGCACGTGCGCAGCAGCGCGATCAAGCAATTGTCGCTCAATCTGTCCGGATGACGCGCAGCGCCTGATTCATTCCCCTCTGTGAGTAATGACACCTCATGCCGGTATTGCGGCGTGTGGGACTTTTTTACCTCAAATTTTGGAGCCACCATGACACTCTCTTTACTCTCTCACACTCGATTGCCGCGGCAACACTTGAGCACGCCCGTCGCCATGCGTGCCTTTACCGTCACCGTGATCACCCCAAGGCACTGCTTGCGCTACACCGCCATCGCACGCTGCAGCGGCGACTGCCTGCTCGCCGCCCTGGAGTGCTTCGACATCGCTGCCGTCAGCGCCCGACCCAGCAGGAGGCTTTATGACTGAGCACACTTGGACCTACGCCGAACTCACCCGCGCCGCCGAACAAAAAATCACCCTATGGATGAAGCGCAGCGCCGAAATGGGCCACCACAGCTACCCCGCAAAAATCTGCCGAGATTTCGCTTGGGGCGCGCACAGCCTGTGGTTTGAATTGACGGCCGGTTACCAACAGCCAGGCGACGACGAACGCTTGAGCGCCTTGCAAGCCGTGCCGCAACAAGACGATCAGCAAGACGACCACCCAGAGTAAAGCGATGGACACCTCCCTACACCAAGAAGTCAGCACACGCCTGGCCGAATTCAATTTCAAGCCGGAACAAAGCGGCATGCTGCGCGGGGGAGTGTGCCCGGCGTGCCAAAAGAAAGAGCTCTACACCAATGCCGACCACCCTTGGGTATTACGCTGCGGCCGCCTCAACAATTGCGGCGAGGTGTACCACATCAAAGACCTGTATCCAGACCTGTTTGACAAATGGTCTGAACGCTATCCATCCACACCGGAAAACAAGAATCCGCATGCCGCCGCCGACGCCTACCTGCAAATCGGCCGCGGCTTTGATCTGGCCAAACTACGCGGCCTGTACACGCAAGAATACTATTACGACAGCAAGCTCAACATCGGCAGTGCCACCGTGCGCTTTTCCCTCGGCAGCGGCTACTGGGAAAGACTGATCGACCAACCCCAGCGCTTCATTAAAAAGGCGAATTTCAAGTTCGGCATGCACTACCACGGCAGCTGGTGGAAACCGGACCAGATCGACCTACAAGACGTCAAAGAAATCTGGTTAGTCGAAGGCATCTTCGACGTCATCGCCTTGATGCACGTCGGAATCCATGCCGTAGCACTGATGTCCTGCAACAACTACCCGGAACAAGCGCTGTCGCAGTTGCAAGCAGCATGTGGCAACCAGCATTGCACCCTGGTATGGGCCTTAGATGGCGACCCGGCCGGCCGCAACTTCACCAAAAAACACGTAGACCAAGCACGCGCCGCCGGCTGGAACTGCGCCGCCGCGCAAATCCCACAACGCGGCAAACGCGCCATCGACTGGAACGACGCCTACCAGCGCGACGCCTTAACACCCGACCATATCAAGACATACCGCTATCATGGCGCACTACTGATCGCCCCAACCCGCGAAGAAAAAGCCTTGCTGATGTACCTGCACAGCGGCGAGCGCACCGAATTCCACTTTGATTTTGGTAACCGCTTGCACTGGTTTCGGCTCGACCTCGAGCACTACAACCGCCTGCGGCTGGAGCAAGACCATTCCGATGACTACCAAACCCTGTCCGAATACGACCTGCGCAAAACCGCGCTGGAACAATCGAGCATGGTCAAGGAAATCGCCAACTGCAATCCCAAGGCGCTGTATTTTCAAGAAAACCTGATCACCGGCGAAAGCTGGTACTACTTCCGCGTCGCCTTTCCCCACGATGGCAAACCGGTTAAAAACACCTTCACCGCCGCCCAAATCGCCAGCGCCGCCGAATTCAAAAAACGCCTGCTCGGCATGGGGGCCGGCGCGATGTACAGCGGCAGCAGCATCCAGCTTGACCGCATTATGGCCGACCAGTTGTACAACATCCAGCGCGTCGAGACGATTGATTACATCGGCTACAGCATGGAGCATGCGTGCTATGTGCTCGGCAATGTGGCGATGAAAGGTGGCGTTCTGCATGAGATCAACGGCGAGGATTTTTTTGATATCGGCAAACTCTCGATCAAGTCACTCAACAAATCGGTCACCCTCAGCATCAAGCGCGACCGCGACGCCTACCGCAGCGACTGGGTCAATCTGCTATGGGCCGCATTTGGTGCCAAAGGCCTGGCCGCTCTGACATTCTGGTTCGGCACCCTGTTCGCAGAACAAATCCGCGCCACACAATCCTCGTATCCCTTCCTGGAAGTGGTAGGCGAAGCCGGTGCCGGTAAATCAACGCTGATTGAATTTCTGTGGAAACTGTTCGGTCGCAATGGCTACGAAGGCTTTGATCCAAGCAAATCGAGTCTGGCGGCACGTGCACGTAATTTCAGCCAGGTATCGTGCCTGCCGGTAGTGCTGATCGAGTCCGACCGCGAACGCATGGGCGAAGAAAAAAGCCACATCAAATCCTTCGACTGGGACGAACTGAAAACCGCCTACAACGGCCGCAGCACGCGCGCACGCGGCATGGCCACCGGTGGCAATGAAACCTACGAGCCGCCATTTCGCGGTGCCATCGTCATCAGCCAGAATAACCCGGTCAATGCCTCCGAAGCGATCCTGTCGCGGATTGTGCATCTGTACTTCGACCGCTCGACGCAGACAGCGGCATCGGGCGAAGCCGCCGACGAGCTCAAGTATCTATCCTGCGAAGCGGTGTCGGGCTTCATTCTGGCAGCGACCAAGCGTGAAAAAGCCGTCATGGCGGAAATAACGGCGAAGACCCGCGACTACCTCAAAGAATTACGCGCCAGCCCCCACGTAAAAATGCCGCGCATCGCCGAAACCCACGCGCAAATGCTGGCCATCGCCGACGCCTTGAGCCTGGTGATCAAGCTCACAGACGAACAAAAGACCGCACTCAAGGCGCAAATCGTCACCATGGCCGGAGAGCGTCAACAAGTCATCAACAACGACCACGTCCTGGTGCAGGAATTCTGGGAAGCATTTGACTACCTCGATGGCGGCGACCTGTCGATACTCAACCACAGCCGCGACGCCAGCCTGATCGCCGTCAACCTCAACCACTTCCTGCAAGTCGCCACCGAGCGCCGCCAGCAAGTACCGCCGCTGCGCGACCTGAAAAAAGTCTTAAAAACCAGCAGCCGCCGCAAGTTTGTTGATGTCAAGGTGGTCAATAGCAGCCTGCGCGGTACCCAATCCCAACTCGCCACCCAATCCGGCTCGATGAAGTGCTGGGTGTTTCAGCGTGAGAAATAAACCGGTACACAAAAATGAAAAAATTACAAAAAAGAGTGTTGGACCCATGCTGCGGAAGTCGCATGTTTTGGTTTGATAAACAAAATCCTGTAGTGAACTGAAAGGCAAATGATGAATAATACTGAATTGATGACGCTTGCCGATATCGCCGAAATGCATCAATGTTCAATCAGGCATGCACGGGATGTTGTTGTAAAAACACCTGGCTTTCCTGCTGAATCACCTACAAGCAGAGTCAAACATAAGCTCTGGATTCGCGCAGAAGTTAAAGCATTCGTAACCAGAAAACCCGCAAAATTCCCGCACAATACGATGAATGCCCCTTAGATAGATGGTTTTCGATTCCGGCCTCGGGCACCAAGCACATCTTTCTCTTCTTCGCGTTTTTCACCGTTTTCCCTTTGAAATCAGTCCCTTACGACGACATTCTGCGCGCCGGTCGGTACGCTTTTCCTTTATTTTCCCCGCCTTTTTCTACCATCAACTCCCCAGAATTTCCCCACAAACTCCTCATAATATTTTATTATTTCTCGGTAATCAGTTTTGACAAGGAGTGCAGTCATGGCTTCCATTACCAAAACAACACGCGGGTGGCGGGTGCAGCTCAGTATCAAGGGAGTACGCGAATCGATCACTTGTGCGACCAAAGCCCAGGCACTCGCTTGGGCCGCCGAACGCGAAACGGCACTGCGCAACCAGGTCGTCAGCGGCATTGTTGCTGGCAAAACGTTTGAGCAAGCTTGTCGCCGTTACGAGCAAGAAGTTTCCATCCATAAGCGTGGTCACCGCTGGGAAGCCCTGCGGCTGGCTGCGCTGTGTGATTTTCAAGTCGACGGAGTGCGGCTCGGCAGCGTGCCGCTGACGCAGATGCATGCTGAGTTGATCGGTCGCTGGCGCGATCTGCGTCTCAAAGGCACGCCCACTGTGCCGCCGGTCAGCGGCGCCACCATCAATCGTATTCTTAATCTATGGTCGCATGTCCTCAGCACTGCGGCAACAGAATGGAAATGGCTCGCCGTCAGTCCGACCGCGGCAGTGCGGCGTCCACAAGCTGCAGCGCATCGCGATCGCCGACCGACTCAGGATGAGATCGATCGCATCAATGTCTACTGCGGTTTTTACGACGAGCCGATCACCAGCAAGATGCAAGCGGTTGCGTTCTGTTACTTGTTTGCGATTGAGACGGCAATGCGTCAAGGCGAGTTGTGCGGGCTATACCCGTCGCACATCAACGGTGCTGTCGCGCATTTGCCGATGACGAAGAATGGCAGCAAGCGCGACGTGCCGTTATCGAAGCGCGCCTTGGAGTTAATCAGCTTTCTGCCGGCGCAGCCGGCGAATGAGCCGCCGTCACCGATTTTCATGCTGTCGGCGGCCAGTCTCAGTACGTTGTTCCGTAAAGTCTGTGCGGCTTGCTGTATCGAGGACTTGACGTTTCACGATTCGCGTCATGAAGCCATCACTCGGTTGGCCAAAAAATTGACGGTGCTCGATCTGGCGCGCATGGTCGGCCATAAAGATTTGCGCATGCTGCAAATTTATTACAACGAGACGGCCGCTGAGATGGCGACACGATTGGATTGACCGCTACTTTTCTCTATACCGGTCGGCCCATTGAATCACTTCCTTTACCTTGTATAGGGGATGTCCGCGCTCACCTTTGCCAGTTGGCAGTCGAATCGCCACGGGAAAATCCGACTTGCACACGATGCGTTCACGGACCACGGATTCGCTGCGCTTCAAAAAGCCGGCAACCAAGCGGATATCCCATAAATCGACGGATAAAGGTATGCTCGGCTTACTGCGCTCGACCACGGCATCGGCCAAGCGCGCGATCAGTTCTTGTTCGCTCATGTCAGTGCTGCCAATCGAGTTCGGTCAACGCTTCAAGGCGTTCTTGATCACCCGCTCTTTGCCAGCCGCGTGTCAAGCTATCCCAAGCGAAATAAACGCCCCACGCGAACGACTGATGCAGTGAGGCAGCCGCATCGGCACGCCCTTTTTGTTTGGCGATCGCCATCATACTTCTGATACGTTGAGCAGGTCTGCGTTTTACGAAGCAAAGCGACGTTTCGCCATACCCAAAGTCTGCAAAGAAAGCGTCCATTTGGAAGCTGCATTCATGGCAATCGATCAGAGTTACGGCAGCCGCCGGATGGTCGCAGCCATGGCCAACGAAGGCTTCCGGGTCGGACGCACAAGGTGCGCCGTTTGATGCGCCAAGCAGCCTTGAAACCCGTCTGGAAGCGCAAATTCGTCCATACGACAGACAGCAAAGCGCGACTTGCCGATTGCCGCCGATGTGCTGAACCGACAGTTCAATCCGGCAGCGCCGAACTTGGCTTACGTCAGCGACATTACCTACATCCGGACGGGTGCCGGGTGCTTGTATCTGGCCACCGTGCTCGACCTGTATGCGCGCAAAGTGGTCGGATGGGCGATGGCACTGAGCATGCCTGCAAAACTGGTGTGCGATGCCTTGAACATGGCGATCCAGTAGCGCTGACCGGCAGCCGGACTCATCGTTCATTCCGATCGGGGCAGCCAGTACGCCAGCGAGTTGTATCAGGAATTCTTGAAGGAAAATGGCTTTGTCTGCAGCATGAGCCGCAAAGGTAATTGCTGGGATAGCGCCGTCGCAGAGCGCTTCTTCCTGAACCTCAAAATGGAACGTGTTTGGCAACGCCAATATGCCAACCATGCCGAGGCCAAGGCAGACATCACCGGCTACATCGTCAGCTTCTATAACGGCAAGCGTATCAATTCAGCATTGGGCAATCTGCCGCCCACCGTCTACGAACGGAAAATGGCAGCACGAGAACCTATCGTTGTGTCCGAAATGACTTGATCACCGCAGTCATACTGGGGGAAGGCCACGCAAATAAAGTATAGGCTCAGGTAGACAATAGGAACTTTTCTGTTTAAGTGGAAAACTGACTGTCAAAAATTACCTGATTGCGGGTTTTGATCATCTTGTTTAGGTGGATAGTAGGAAGCAATTTCCTCCATGACATCTAATAATTGACCATCTTCATCATATACATGGATAAAAGTCTTCCCATCCTTCACATAGGTTTCGGTGTACGTGTTTCCATTAAGCGACTTAATTCTGATCCCTACATTCATCACTTTCTCCTTGAATTCAAGAAAATTTAGATCGCGAGTTCAAATATGAAGTGCAACTGAAGCTTTTTGTGCGCCGAACTTTTGGTGCGGGAGCTAAGGGTAATAGTAGAGATATAGGCATTGTCCATATGGAAAGTATCCGTTATCCTGATGAGTTAATTTTAACTAAATCGTCAGTATCTTTTGAAAGTGCATCTGATCGCCTGTGCTTCGAGAACGAGATGTCGTATTTTTAGTGGCTGCTTTTGATAGATTGCTTGGTGATTCAAATCATTAAATCAGGGGTGAACTTAGCTAGCTATAAAGGAAATTAAATTGATTTGTAAAAAGTGCATCAAAATTTCTACTCCCGTCCAAGTCGAATTTGCTCATGAGTCCGGAATAGTGAGGACTTTGGAGGGGCCTGTGCATGATGAGCGTGAGGATGCTCTTCCGACTGCTGAGACAAAGGAGCATTGGCCAGTTTCAAGATGGCGTTTTGAGCGAACTTATACCGCTGTTGCACCCACTGAATCCGGTAAGCCAGGTGTTTATGTCAAGCTCCCTATTTTAATTACTGCAACTCAAATCGAAAATCCCCTTTCTGTCGCGATATCGAATCTTCGTGGTGAAATCAACGGCCAGATAGGGGATTGCTTGATTGCTGAGCCAGAGGGAAATCAGTGGGTGGTGGCTAAAGAAATTTTTGAAAAGACATATCGGGAGATGTTATGACAGGTATCAGCACACCAGTACTCTGCTGCCCACTTTGCCATGGAGAAAAGCTGGCTTTTATTTTAGCTCGAAAGCGGTGGCGGTGCGAAAACATTGATTGCTGCGAAGTCTTTGACGGGCCACCACCTGGTAATCTTTCTCGACAACAGAATATTTTTCTTTCATATGCGCACACCGTTGATGGTAACGATGACCATAGCGCGCATTTGGTGAGACGCATTAAAGAAAAGTTAGAGCAGGCGGGCCACAAAACCTGGATTGATGAACAGCAGCTACAACCTGGCTTTGACTGGCGACATGGCATCACACAGGGAATACTCGCTTCAGATCGGGTTTTGTCCTTCCTCAGCCCTCGGTCTGTTCGTGATCCAGGCGTATGTTTGGACGAAATTGGCATCGCAATGGCACATAAACATGGCGCTATAGCCACTATTTTGACAGACGATCGCACTGTATCCAGCATTCCTGCCAGCGTCAGCCATATCCAATATCTGGATCTGGCTGATTGGAAACTACATGTTAATGCTCCTGATGAAGAGCCCTGGCTTGAAAGCAAAGTTCAGAAAATTTTGGATATTCTTACCAAGAACGCTGGCTTTGCCGGGGAACTTGAACATTTGGCCAGAGCACTAGGTGCTTCAACTACCGTATCCAAAATTGGCAGGCTTATCGAAAGTGGTATTGTCGGGCGAGCCTGGGTGTTCGATGCCATTGAGACGTGGCGTTTACAGCAAATCAATCAACGGGTATTTCAATTGATTGGCCTGCCAGGTACAGGAAAAAGTGCGATTGCTGCCCACTTAGTACATTACGCCAAACTGCGGGTAGTGGCGTATCACTTTTGCGAGGCTGACCAGCCCGAGACACGCTTTCCACACATTTTTGTTCGGAATCTGGCTTTCATGCTCGCTGCCAGATTGCCTGCCTTCCGCGTTTTGCTCAAAGAACAGCTGGCACGGTTGACAAAACCACTCCATGAATTGTCAGCAGATTATTTAATGGAGCAACTGCTTATTAATCCATTGCGCAGCCACATCGATGGTGGCCAGACGGATGACCGGCTGCTGATCGTCATTGATGGGCTGGATGAAGCTGATATTAGTCTGAGCAAGTTGCTAAACAAAACGCTCCAAGATCTGCCGTCCTGGCTGGGCGTTGTTATGACAGGCCGTACTAGTATCAAGCCATATTTTGAGCAATTTCAGACTTACGAATTGAGCATTGACGACAAAAATAATCAGACTGACCTGCGACAATTTATGCTTAAGTGGGCTGAAGATGAGCCAGCAATGACATCCGATATTCAGGAATACTTGCTGCACTGTGCGTCAGGTCAAATTTTGTACCTCGTCATGGCGCGTCGGGCTGTTAAAGACGGGAACATGACTATTAATAATTTAAAAATGCTCCCACCAGGTTTAGGAGGATGCTATCAAATTTGGTTTGAGCGAGCCTTTAGTGAGCGACCAACGGAGGGGGGCGTATGGAACACGCTTGTTTATCCCTTGCTAGGCTTGCTATGTGCTAGTTCGATGCCATTACCGATTCATGTTGCCCGAAAAATTGGGAACTGGCACGGACAGGATGCTACGATCGTTCGTCATGCGCTAAGTGGCTTACTTTTATGGGACAGCAGCCTCCAGTTTAGTCATAAAAGTATTAGTGATTGGTTAATCGAGACAGAAGGACTCTTTTGTGTCAACGTTGAAGAGAGCACGCAGCGTTTAGTCGATTGGCTGTCTGAGCAAATACCTGATAGTTATCAGCGATATGAATTGAGCGATGAGAAGTTGGACGTCTGCGGGTTAATGGTCTCTATGGCCCAAACACAGCTTCATAAAAAGCAGTTTTCCAATTCAAAGAGGCTTTATGAAGGTGTGCTGAACATATGTGCGGGCTTTCTGTCAGTATCGAAGAGTGATGCTCTGAGCACAATGCAACTAGTCTATCAATCAGGGAGAGGCCTGTTAGAAATAATACAGGAAACCGATATGGGTTCGGATGATCTGATATTTTCTATAAACAGCGGATCGAGCGAGGTCACGTTAATGGAAATGACATACGAAGCATTTGGAGCCTATATCATTCCAATGATGATGGGGGAGCGACCAGTTGCCTCAGTTAGTCCCGAAAAACTTTCAGATTTGACTAATTTAGCAATTCAAATTGAGGATTTGGGCTTGTCGCCGGTGTCCGAGCGATTGCATGAGACCGTCTTCAGCTTACGTGAAGAGCATCTTGGTTCCAGTCACATTGATACATTGCTCTCTTGGTTTATATACGCTTCCAATTGTAAAAATAGCCAAGGCGATATGAGTGTTGACGTGCAGTTTAAACGGAAAATAGAAGGGCTTTGTGATTCTTTGGGAATGCTAAGTACAGATCAGCTGGTTTCCTCCGTCGGGGTGTCTCTTGAAAAGCTATTTCTATTTAGCAAGGCTAAATCTGTTTATGAAATGTTTCTCGAAATTGAGCGTGGCAGAGTTGGAGCACTTGGTAGTCTAAGTCCCCATTGTCGGAGCTTCTTGGCTCGGATGTTTTATCGGGAAAAGAAATTCGCAGAAGCAAAAATAATGTATGAACAAGTGTTGCTGATATATCAAAAAAATGATGGTATAGAACATGCCGAGTCGTTAACGGCGATGTCCGCCTTAGCCGACATTGAAGAAGCAATTGGAGACTTCATATCTGCAAGATCAAGTTATGAACGTATCCTTACTATTCGTAAGAAAGTTCAAGGTTGGGAGCTGGATAACCCTGCCAATTACTTTACTGTACAAGCGCTCTCCCGAACTCTGCGAGCTTTAGGCGAGAAAAAACTCGCTGATGAGTTGGACGAAAAGGCATCGACATGGTGATGGTTTCAGCCCCACAGTTAGTAATTGTTTTTGGTGTGGAAAGCTTCGATTGTGCGCACAATCAAATAAAAGTATTTGTCTGATTTATTGAATTTTACAACGATGAATTTATCGGATTTGCGCGTAAAACCCCGTCGTGCAGAGGCTGTCGCAAAAGGGTAGTGAATCGGTATCATTACCCCAACTGGTGGCGACGTCATTCTTGCGCGCTTTTGGCAGGAACCCAGCGGCGTTCGTGCTTAACTGAAAATGCCAGATATGATCGTGTTTTCAGCGCTGA
>NZ_JASJVS010000041.1:0-40182 GCF_035019605.1 Undibacterium sp. 5I2
CGACCGGGCCGTCAAGGCTAGACCAAACCGCTATGCCGTTCGTATTGTGCGAAAAACTGCTTAACTGAACGGCATTAGCGCGATGCCGGCTTTTTCACGTTATTAAGTTGTACAGTCTGGTGTTCAGTCGCGAATTTCCAGCGCCCGATTCAAACTCAGTGCCGCCATCGAACAGGCCGCGCCGGAGAGTAAGTACAGGCTGACATAGGCGAGGCCGAAATGGGAAGACAGACCGAGTGCCACCAGCGGCGCAAACCCTGCACCGACCAGCCATGACAGATCGGACGTCAGGGCCGCACCGGTATAGCGGAATTTGGCGGCAAAGTTAGCGGTCACGGCACCCGCTGCTTGGCCGTAGGAAAGACCGAGCAAGAAGAAACCGAGCAGAATGAAAATATTCTGACCGGTCTCGCCGCCATCGAGCAGGGTAGGCACGAAACCACTGAGCACGGCAATCAGAAACGCCAGTGTGCCTAGCGTATTGCGCCGGCCGAAACGGTCTGCAATCAAGCCCGACAACACCACGCCGACGGCCATGAGCGCTGCACCAGCGACTTGAATATAGAGAAAGGCGCTGAGCGAACGCGGCGAATACAAGGTGATCCATGACAAGGGAAATACTGTTACCAAGTGGAACAGCGCATAACTGGCCAGTGCGGCAAGCGCACCGATGAGGACGTTACGACCTTGGGTACTCGCCAGTTCAACAACATTGGTCGGTTCGAGCTCGCGTTCGTCGAGTAGACGCGCATATTCATTGGTCGACACCAGACGCAGACGTGCAAACAGGGCAACGACATTGATGGCGAAGGCGACATAGAACGGATAGCGCCAGCCCCAAGACAAGAAATCGGCGGCCGAAATGTTGGCAATGAGGAAAGCGAACAGGCTGCCGGCAATCATGAAACCTATTGGCGCACCGAGCTGGCCGAGCATGGCATACCAGCCGCGCTTATTTTGCGGCGCATTAAGGGCAAGCAACGAAGGCAAGCCATCCCACGAGCCACCGAGTGCGATGCCTTGGCCGATACGCAATAGTGACAGCAAGACGATGGAGGTGAAGCCCAGGTGCGAGTAGGTCGGCAAGAAGGCGATGCCGGCGGTGGAAAAACCGAGCAGGATGAGAGCAATAGTCAGCTTGGCTTCGCGCCCGAGTCGTTTCTGTATAGCCATAAAAGCGACCGTCCCGAATGGACGCGCCAAAAAGGCGAAGGAAAAGATAGTAAACGCATAGAGCGTTCCTTCTAACCTTGGCTCGAACGGGAAGAACACGGAAGGGAATACCAAGACCGAGGCGATGGCATAGACAAAGAAATCAAAATACTCGGAAGCCCGGCCGATGATGACGCCAATCGCGATTTCGCCCGGGGCGATGGGGGAGGTGTCGGCATTGAGTTTGCGCGCATGATGCGGCGCGGCGCTTGGTGCTAAGCTATGGGTTTGGGTGCTGATACTTGGCATGATGGTCTCTCGTTTTATAATTAGAGCGCCGGACACTTTGAGCCCTTGCAAAGTTACCTGTAAGGGTAGGACAAAACGTCCAATCGCTAATGCTAGTCAGTCGGAGTACATTAGCACGATTTGGCTCACTTTGGAGTTTCGCAGCATGATTTCCCCACTCGCTCGTCGCGGACTTAGCGTCCTATGCGCTGCACTGTTGGCTGGATGTGACACGATAGTGTTGAATCCGGCCGGCGATATTGCCGCCCAACAAAGTAAGCTCATCGTGGTGTCGACTCTGTTGATGCTGCTGATCATCGTTCCGGTGATCGTGCTGATTGTTTTGTTTGCTTGGCGTTATCGCCAAAGCAACACAGAGGCGCAATATGAGCCAGACTGGGATCATTCGACCAAACTCGAACTGCTGATCTGGGGCGCACCGCTGCTGATTATCATCGCGCTCGGTACGTTGACCTGGATCTCGACGCATACGCTCGATCCATACCGCAATCTGTCGCGCATCGATGCGCAGCGCCCATTGGCACCCGACCATAAGGCCATGCTGGTCGAAGTCGTGGCGCTCGATTGGAAATGGTTGTTCATTTATCCGGAGCTGGGTATTGCCACCGTTAATGAACTCGTGGCACCGGTGGATATGCCGATACGTTTCAAAATTACCGCTTCCACGGTGATGAATTCATTCTACATTCCGGCGCTGGCAGGGCAAATTTATGCCATGCCGGGAATGGAAACCACCCTCAATGCCGTGATCAATCATGTCGGCATTTATGATGGTTTTTCCGCCAACTACAGTGGTGCCGGCTTTTCCGACATGCGTTTCAAGTTTCATGGCATGAACTCGGAAAATTTCGCGCAATGGGTCGCCACCACCAAAGCTAAGACGCCGGTTCTGAATCGCGCCGATTATCTGCAGCTCGAACAGCCTAGCATCAAGGATCCGGTACGCCATTACGGCCGGGTCGATGCTGATCTGTATCACGCCATCGTCAACCGCTGCGTGGCCGAAGGCCAAGTATGCATGGACGAGCTGATGTCGCACGGGATGAACATGAAATCGGCACAAGAAGCCAAAGGCAGCGTTTTGCTCGCGCAAAACCAGAGCAATGGCCGTAATGTCGCTGCAGAAATTTGCACGACGCCCGCAGCTAAGATTGGAAAATAAGAATGTTAGACCAACTAGATTTGACTAAGCTGATCCTCGGCCGTCTGAGCTGGGAAGCGATTCCCTTGCATGAGCCGATTTTGCTGGCGACCTTTGCCATGGTGGCACTGGGCGGCATCGCCGTGCTGTCTTTGATGACTTACTTCCGTCTGTGGGGCCCATTCTGGCGTGATTGGGTGACGAGTATCGATCATAAACGTATCGGTATCATGTATATCGTGCTGGCAATCGTGATGCTGTTGCGTGGATTTGCTGACGCGCTGATGATGCGCGCGCAACAAGCGATGGCCTTCGGCGACTCCGCCGGTTTCTTGCCGCCACACCATTATGATCAAGTGTTTACCGCCCACGGCGTGATCATGATTTTCTTCGTCGCCATGCCCTTGGTGACCGGTTTGATGAACTACGTCGTGCCCTTGCAAATCGGTGCGCGTGACGTTGCCTTCCCTTTCCTCAATAACTTCAGCTTCTGGATGACCACCTTCGGCGGCTTGTTGGTGATGGCTTCTTTGTTCGTCGGTGAATTCGCCCGTACCGGCTGGCTCGCTTATCCGCCTTTGTCGGGTATCTTCGGCAGCCCTGATGTCGGTGTCGATTACTATATATGGTCGCTGCAGATTGCCGGGGTAGGTACCCTGCTGTCGGGTGTCAACTTGGTCGTCACCATCATCAAAATGCGTGCCCCTGGCATGACCATGATGAAGATGCCGGTATTTACCTGGACGGCGCTGTGTACCAATGTGCTCATCGTCGCGGCTTTCCCGGTCTTGACCGCGGTATTGGCGATGTTGTCCTTGGACCGTATGTTCGGCACCAACTTCTTCACTAATGATATGGGCGGCAACGCCATGATGTACGTCAACCTGATCTGGATCTGGGGTCACCCGGAAGTGTATATCCTGGTCTTGCCAGCCTTCGGCGTGTTTTCGGAAATCGTCTCTACTTTCTGCAGCAAACGTCTGTTCGGCTACACCTCGATGGTCTATGCCACCGTGGTCATCACGATCCTGTCTTATCTGGTGTGGTTGCATCACTTCTTCACCATGGGTTCGGGTGCCAGTGTCAACTCGTTCTTCGGCATTACCACGATGATTATTTCCATCCCGACCGGGGCGAAGATTTTCAACTGGTTGTTTACCATGTACCGCGGCCGTATCCGCTTCGAAGTACCGATGTTGTGGACCATAGGTTTCATGATCACCTTCGTCATCGGTGGTATGACCGGCGTGTTGTTGGCGGTACCACCAGCCGACTTCGTGTTGCATAACAGTTTGTTCTTGATCGCCCATTTCCATAACGTGATCATCGGCGGTGTGGTGTTCGGTATGTTCGCCGGTATCAATTACTGGTTCCCGAAAGCCTTCGGTTACAAGCTCGATGATTTCTGGGGTAAATGCAGTTTCTGGTTCTGGACTATCGGCTTTTACTTCGCCTTCATGCCGCTGTACGTGCTCGGTCTGATGGGTGTGACGCGTCGTCTCAGTCACTTCGAAGATCCGTCGCTGCAAATCTGGTTCCAAATCGCCGCGTTCGGTGCCGTACTGATTGCTCTTGGTATCGCCTCGTTCATCATTCAGTTGTTCGTCAGTTACCAACGTCGTGCCACTTTGCGCGATTTCACCGGCGATCCATGGGGCGGCCGTACGCTGGAATGGTCGACTTCATCACCACCACCGGCTTATAACTTTGCCTTTACGCCGATGGTGCATGATAACGATGCCTGGGCTGATATGAAAGCCAACGGCTATGTGCGTCCGACCAGTGATTTCCTGGCCATTCACATGCCTAAGGATACCGGTGCCGGTGTGATCATTGCTGCGCTCAGTGCTGTTTGCGGCTTTACCTTGATCTGGCAAATGTGGTTGCCGGCCGTATTGGGTTTCATCGCCCTGATGGCAGCCATCATTGTTCACACTTTTAATTACAATCGCGATTACCACATCTCGGCGGACGAAGTTGTCCGTACTGAAGCGGAACGCACACGTTTGTTAGCCAGCCATGTCTGATATCTCTACTTTGTCCCACGCACCCGCCGGTAACCGTTACTTCGTGCGCGAACACCATCCGGAAAACGGTACCTTGCTCGGTTTCTGGCTCTACCTGATGAGCGATTGCCTGATCTTCGCCTGTCTGTTCGCTACCTATGCGGTACTCGGTCGTAACTACGCCGGCGGTCCTACCGGTGCCGAATTGTTTGATTTGCCACTGGTGGCGGTTAACACTTCGCTGCTCTTGCTGTCGTCGATCACCTACGGCTTTGCCATGTTGGAAGCGCAGAAAGATCGTTTGCGCAATACCATGCTGTGGTTGGCTGTCACCGGCTTGCTCGGTGCCGGATTCATCTATTTTGAGTTGTATGAATTCGTGCATCTGATACAAGAAGGTGCCGGTCCACAGCGCAGCGGCTTTTTGACCTCCTTCTTTGCCCTCGTCGGTACCCATGGTTTGCACGTCAGTTTCGGTATTATCTGGCTCATCACTTTGCTGTTCCAATTGAAAAAGCATGGCTTGAGCACCGAGAATCGTCGTCGCTTGATGTGTTTGTCGATGTTCTGGCATTTCCTTGACGTGATCTGGATCGGCGTCTTCACCTTTGTCTACTTGATGGGAGTATTGCCATGAGCGCACATCACGACACGGCCGACCACGGCCAGCACCACGGCCATGCTGGGCATGGTGAGCATGCTGACCACGGCAGTTTGAAAACCTATGCGACCGGCTTTATCCTGGCCGTGATACTCACCGCCATTCCATTTTGGCTGGTGATGGGCAAAGTGTTTGATAAATCGAGCACGACCGGATTTATCTTGCTTGCCTTCGCGGCGGTGCAAATCGTCGTGCACATGGTGTATTTTCTGCACATGAATACCAAGTCAGAAGGTGGTTGGACCATGCTGGCGCTGTTGTTTACCATTATGGTGGTGGTGATTATGTTGGCCGGTTCCCTGTGGGTCATGTATCACCTCAATAATAATATGATGCCGGGTGCCAATCATGAAACGACACCGGAATCGATACACATCAGCACGCCCGTCGAACCTATGAAAAACATGAACACCATGCCATGAGTTTGCCTTCTGAGATAGCCGTTTCCGCTACGGCGGAAGCGCTGCTCGATCAACCCCGCTCCCGGTTTGCGCGCAGCTTGCTCGCAATCTGTGCGGGGTTGTTATTTTTGTGCTTTCTTGGTTTGGGCAGTTGGCAAGTCCAACGCCTGAGCTGGAAGTTGCAACTGATCGAACGCGTGACGCAACGCGTGCATGCGCCGGCATTAGCCGCGCCGGAACCGGCCGAGTGGCCGCAGATCAGCGCTGCCAGCCATGAATACCTGCATGTAAACGTGCGTGGCAAGCTGCTGCCGCAGTACACCAGTTTATCGCTGGCATCGACCGAACTCGGCGGCGGCTTCTGGGTGATGACACCGTTACGTGATGCCGGAGGACGGACTTTTTTCATTAACCGCGGCTTCATTCCCAGCGCCGGGGCGCAGCAATTCCTCGCTGATCAACGGCAGCAGCCGGAGCAGCCTGCCGTGGTGCTCGGTTTACTGCGTCTGAGCGAACCGGGTGGTGGCTTTCTGAGGCATAACGATGCCCGCGCCGAACGTTGGTTTTCACGCGATGTCGCGGCCTTGGCCAGCTTTCATGGCTTGAGTGCGGTCGCACCATTCTTCATCGATGCCGACCGCAGCACAGCCGCTGCGGCCCTTGTGTCCGAACCGGTGGCTGGCTTGACCGTGATTCATTTCCATAACAATCATCTGGTGTATGCGCTGACTTGGTATGCTTTGGCTGCGATGGTAGCCGCCGGCTATCTGTTTGTCGCACGCGCCGACCGCCGTCTGCGCCGTCAGCAAGGGGGCAGCGCGCATGAAACTATCGATTCCTGACCTGGTCAGCAGTGCCACCAACGCGCGCCTGATGCCCGGTTTTGACAGATCTACCGGTCATAAAAACATGTTGCAGCTGATACACCTGCGCTGGATTGCCGTGTTCGGTCAAATGTCGACGATCGCCTTGGTCACGCTCGGTTTCGGCATGCAGTTGCCCTTGCTGCCTTTGCTATATGTCTTGGCGGCGTTGATTACCTTTAATATCGGCAGTCACTTGCGTTGGCATGAAGAGGTCAGCGTCTCGAATCGAGAATTGTTTTTGGCCATGCTGGTAGACGTGGCAATACTGACGGCACAGTTGTATCTGTGCGGCGGAACCAGTAATCCCTTCGCTTTTTTGTACCTGCTGCAGATCATTCTTGGTGCCATGTTGTTGCAAGCGCGTTCGACTTGGTTGATCGTTGTCATTACCAGTGCCTGCTTGTTTGCGCTGTCGTTCTTCAATGTCCCTCTACAATGGCCGGCCGGACAGTTCAACAGTGTTTCCGAGTTATACCGCGATGGCATGATCATTTGCTTCGTGCTCAATGCTGCCCTGCTGGTGTTTTTTCTGACTCGTATCAGCGCCAATTTGCGCAGTCGCGATGCCGAACTGGCCATGCTGCAGCAGCAAGCCATCGCCGAGGAACATATCGTCAGGATGGGTTTGCTCGCTTCCGGTGCCGCCCATGAACTCGGCACACCGCTGGCGACGCTGGCGGTCATACTGGGTGATTGGCGGCGCATGCCGAGCTTGAACCAAGATCCGGAACTGCTCGAAGAAATCAGCGAGATGCAAAGACAGATACAGCGTTGCAAGAGCATAGTCAGCGGCGTTCTGTTATCTGCTGGTGAAGCACGTGGCGAGTCGGCGCTCAAAACCACATTGCATACTTTCGTGCGCGAAGTCGTGGAGGAGTTTCGCGCCACACGTCCGGTCCTTGAATTTTATTTCGATAACCAAATTGTCGATGACCTACCTATGGTCAGCGATTCCGTACTCAAGCAAATGATCTGCAATTTGCTCGACAATGCGCTCGAAGCTTCCCCTTCTTGGGTGGCGTTGGCGGTCGCCTGTCTCAATGGCCAACTGCAAATCGTCGTCAGTGATCATGGTGCCGGGTTTGCCTCGACCATACTCGATACCCTAGGTCAACCTTATCAGTCGACCAAAGGGCGGCCCGGCAGTGGGCTGGGAATCTTCTTTGTCGTCAATGTGGTGCGCAAATTAGGTGGCACGATTGAGGCGCGCAACGGCACCGCCGGCGCAATTGTCACGATTCTGCTACCCTTGTCAGGATTCATCTTATAAGAGGTAAGTGTATTATGCCGTCCCATCGTCTGTTGCTCATCATTGAAGACGATACCGCATTCGCCCGCACGCTGGTGCGCTCGTTCGAACGACGCGAATATACTGTCCTGCATGCAGTGAGCTTGGAACAAACCGAGGCCTTGCTGCTGCTGCATAAGCCGCAGTATGCCGTGGTCGATTTGAAAATCAGCGGTCATGCGTCCGGCTTAGCTTGCGTGCAGCTATTGCATCAGCATAATCCCGCCATGCTGATTGTGGTGCTGACCGGTTTTGCCAGCATTGCCACCGCAGTAGAAGCCGTCAAGCTTGGTGCCTGCCAGTATTTGGCCAAGCCTTCCAATACCGATGACATCGAAATGGCTTTCGGGCATGTTGCTGGCGTTGCCGCGCCCGAATTGACGGCGCGCGCGACCTCGATCAAGACCTTGGAATGGGAACGCATTCATGAAGTATTGGTAGAAACCGACTTCAATATTTCAGAAGCGGCGCGCCGACTCGGTATGCATCGGCGCACATTGGCGCGCAAACTAGGCAAGCAACAGGTGAAATAAGCGCCGTGCCGGCAATTGTCTGCAATCTAAGCCGCGCGCAAGCGGCTTGATCGCCTATACTAAGGTAACGCTTGCATTCGCTGGTGTTTTTTCAGGAGCAAGATCATGAGTAAAGTCGTCAAAACGAATAAAGAAAGTAAGAAACAAGCTTTATTGTCGCCGAAAGAAAAGAAAGCGGCCAAAGATGCGAAAAAGAGCAACTCTACCGCAGTCGGCGGTGCTTGGAAGCCAAGCTGACAGACTTGTTTCTACACCGCGCTGCCTCGCTCGATGGGCATGCGTCGCCGCGGTGTAGCGCTGCATCCGTTACAGGGCGTGGTGACATGCAGTTCAGAACTGTTTAATGAACTAATTTAATCAGCAAGCCGCCGATCAGGCTTGTTTGCAGTATCCCTACGCCGACGGCCCAGCGTATTAATTCGCTTTTTAGCTCGGCAATTTTCTGATCGATTGTGGCATCGAGTCTGGCTTCCAGATTATCAATCTTTGCATCGAGTCTGGCTTCCAGATTATCAATCTTTGCATCGAGTCTGGACTCAATGTGATCAATTTTTGCCTCGAGTTTGGCCTCAACTTGATCAATCTTTGTATCGAGTTTGGCCTCAACTTGATCAATCTTTGCCTCGAGTTTGGCCTCAACTTGATCAATCTTTGCATTGAGTTTGGCCTCAACTTGATCAATCTTTGCACTGAGTTTGGCCTCAACTTGATCAATCTTTGCACTGAGTTTGGCCTCAACTTGATCAATCTTTGTATCGAGTTTGGCCTCAACTTGATCAATCTTTGCATCTAAATTATCAATTTTTGTCTCGAGCTTATCCATCCGTGCATCGAGCTTATTCAAGGTGGTTTGCAGCGCAAGGAAATACTGCCCGATATCGACCTTGTGACAAAATTGTTCAGTAATTTTTTTGTCTTCGGCATCGATTGCTTCGACCAGTAAAGCTGCGTGGACTTTGGCTTGGTTAGTCGGCACTCCGGTATTTTCCAGAGATTCGACCATTTTCAGCGTATCAAACAGACAGGTAGACATACAGACTCCGAGCTAACGCGATTTCATCGCGCTCATAAGTCTATTGTATGAAATTTTTCGGAAAAATAAAACTGCTGCCGACCAGCGGTCGATCAGACTGCGCGCGCTTGTCCGCCGGAAACTCTTTCGTGGCCCGGCAGGTCGCGCCAACTGCTCACTGAGGTAAAGCCAGCCGCTGACAGCAAATCGCGCACGGCGGCAGCTTGGTCGTAGCCGTGTTCGAGCAAGAGCCAACCGTCGGGACTGAGATGGGCGCGTGCAGCACCGATGATGTGACGGTAAGCGAGCAAACCATCGCCATGATCGGTCAGTGCATCGAGCGGTTCAAAGCGCAAATCGCCTTGGCTCAGATGGGGGTCGCCGGCGACGATATAGGGTGGGTTGCTGACGATGCTTGCGAAGCGGCGAGTGCTGACGGCAGCAAACCAATCACTGTGCAGCAGTTCGAGTTCGGTCTGTGGCAGCAGTTCTTGCGCATTCTGGCGTGCTACATCGAGCGCCGCCATGCTACGATCGAGCGCCGTCACGCTCAAATCGCTGCGTTGGCTGGCGATAGCAATGGCGATGGCACCGGAGCCAGTACCCAGGTCGAGCAGGGTGGAATGCGGTGCCGCGTGGGCCAAGGCCAAGTCGACTAATAATTCGGTATCGGCGCGCGGGATCAATACTGCCGGCGTGGTGTGAAAAGACAGCCCGTAAAATTCGCGCCTGCCAGTCAGGTAGGCGATCGGTTCACCGGCTTGCCGCCGCCTTACCAAGGCTTCAAATTGCGCCGCTTGGCTGGTACTGAGCAGGGTTTCCGAGCGCGTGATCAATTCAATCCGTGACAGGCCGCTGGCATGCATGAGTAAGCTGCGCGCCTCGAGCCGCTCAAGTGGCGCACTGCGTTCGCAGGCGGCAACGCTGGCCGGAACGGGCACGCAGTACTGCATCAGCGGTGCCGTCCAAACAAGCCGGTTTTTTCACGCGAGAAAAACAGAAAAAGCAAAGTTATTGTAATAGCGCAAAACCATAACAGCGCCCACGCCGGCACCGACAACCCGAGGGTAGGCGGGTAGGGGGTATCGCACAAACCGTCGGCACGGAACAGGGTCGGCCACCACTGCGAAAGAAAAATTTTATTAAGGCCGGTTTCCAGCGGATCGATGCCACATGATAATTCCGGGTTGGCCAATAAATGTACATGTTTGGCCGCCATCCCTACGCCGGTGAAAGCCGCCAGCGTTGCCAAGCCAATACTGACGCGGCGCGCACCGCGCGGCATGGCCGCGGCGATTAAGCAAAACAGGGCAATGGCGAGAAAAGCATAGCGCTGCATCACGCACCAAGGGCAAGGCAGCATGTGCTTGACCACTTGCAGATACAGTGCAGCAGCGATGAGTGCGACGCAAACGGTGGCAATGCCGAGTAAAACAGGTTTCGAAGAATGCATGGAGGGTCGTCCGGAAAATGAGAGCGGTTGCCAGCTTACACTCTTTTAAAAGCGTATGCTCACGCGAAGGCTCAGGTTAGCGAGGATAGGCTTGCCCCGAAGTATTTATTGTTCGCCTAATTCAGCCAGTAACTCGGCTTGGTGCTCGGCGATGAGGGTATTGCTTAATTCGCTCAAATCACCATCCATGATGAAGTCGAGTTTGTACAGCGTCAGATTGATACGATGATCACTCAGGCGACCTTGCGGGAAATTATAGGTGCGGATACGTTCGCTGCGGTCGCCGGAGCCGATCAAACTTTTGCGAGTGGCCGCTTCCTTGGCTTGTTTCTCGCGCAATTGGCCATCCATGATGCGCGTGGCTAACACGCGCAGCGCCTGTGCTTTGTTTTGATGTTGACTGCGACCATCTTGGCATTCGACCACGATACCGGTCGGCAGATGCGTCAGTCGCACGGCCGAGTCGGTTTTATTGATATGTTGCCCACCTGCACCACTGGCGCGGAAGGTATCGATACGTAGGTCGGCATTATTGATGATGACATCGGCCAGTTCATCGGCTTCCGGCATCACGGCCACAGTGCAGGCCGAAGTGTGAATACGGCCTTGGGTTTCGGTGGTCGGTACCCGTTGCACACGATGACCACCTGATTCAAATTTGAGTTTGGAATAGGCCCCGGCACCGGCGATACGCACGATGACTTCTTTGTAACCCCCCAGTTCTGAGGGAGATTCAGACATCATTTCGACTTGCCAGCGATTACGTTCGGCATAGCGACTGTACATGCGTAGCAAGTCACCGGCAAACAGCGCGGCTTCATCACCGCCGGTACCGGCGCGTATTTCCAACAAAATGTTGCGCTCGTCATTAGGATCTTTCGGCAACAACATTTTCTGTAATTCACTCTCTAGCGTGCTCATGCTGGCTTTTGCCAGTTCGATTTCATCGAGGGCGAAGGCTTTCATATCGGGGTCGCTGAGCATATCTTGCGCTTCTTCCAGATTGGCTTGCGCTTGCAGATAGTTTTTGTACAGTGCCACCAAGGGGTCGAGCTCGGCATGCTCACGAGTGAGTTTGCGATACGTTTCCATATCAGCGGTGACATTTTCTTGCATCAGTAAATGGCCAACTTCATCAAGGCGTAGAGCGAGTTGATCTAGTTTGGAAAGCAAAGAGGGTTTCATACGGGGCCTGCAGAAAAGGGTAAAGTCCGACGGTGGCCGGGCGCTGTCGCTTTGGCTTGGCAACAGTAAGGGCCGCAACAAGGCGGCAGGGCACAGTATACGTCGCTAACGGCGGGTGCGGAATAATTGCGGTAACACTGCCGCCAAACGGGCGCGTTCATCGCCGCTGGCTTGGTGCAGGGCCTGTTGCGGGCCATGGAGGAATTTGGCAGTGATGCCTTTGGAAAGCGCTTCGAGTACGGCATCGATATCGTCACCGCGCGCCAACATTTTGCGCGCCCGTTCGAGTTCGCCAAGGCGCAGTTGTTCACTGCTTTCTTGTAAGTCTTGAATCAAGGGCACGACGGCACGCCCATCGAGCCAGTGCATGAACGATTGCACCCGGGTTTCGATAATGGCTTCCGCTTGCACGACCGCTGCTTGTCGCCCTTCAATTCCGGTCTGTACCACGCTGCCGAGGTCGTCGACGGTATACAAAAACACATCATCGAGTTGGGCAACTTCGGCTTCTATATCACGCGGCACGGCCAAGTCGACCATGAACACCGGCCGATGTTTGCGCGCTTTGATTACGCGTTCGACCAAGCCGAGGCCGATGATGGGCAGCGAAGATGCCGTACAAGAAATAATAATATCGAATTGCGCCAATTGTTGCGGTAAATCCGCTAAGCGTATCGCCTGACCATTGAAACGATGCGCCAAGGTTTCGCCACGCTCAAGAGTGCGGTTGGCGATCGTCAGCGACTTTGGATTTTGTGCCGCAAAGTGCGTGGCACAGAGTTCTATCATTTCGCCGGCACCAATGAAGAGCACATGTTGGTCGGAAATTTTATCGAAAATGCGTTGCGACAAACGTACCGCAGCGGCCGCCATCGATACGCTGTGCGCACCGATTTCCGTATTGCTGCGGACTTCCTTGGCGACGGCAAAAGTACGCTGAAACATTTGGTGCAGATAGGTGCCGAGTCCGCCGGCCGCATCGGCTTGACGGACAGCATCTTTCATTTGCCCCAGTATTTGCGGCTCGCCAAGCACCATCGAATCCAGCCCGGAGGCGACGCGAAAGGCATGGCGCACGGCATTATCTTGCGGCAATGTGTACAAGTGCGGACGCAGATCGGCGTAAGGCAAGTGATGATAATCGGCTAAAAAATGTGCGGTGGCATCAATTGGATTGCTCGCCGCGCAGGCCGCATATAACTCGGTGCGGTTGCAGGTAGACAAGATTGCTGCCTCATTATTGCGTGCGGAAGTGCCTACCAAGGCGGACTGATTACCAAACCATGCCCGCGCTGCCGCCACCGCCAGCGCAATTTGCTCGGGCGGGAAGGCGACTTTTTCGCGCAGTGACAGCGGCGCAGTCGTATGGTTGAGTCCGACGGCAGTGAGTTGCATGCAATAGTGAGCCAACGAGAATTAAGCCACCATTATAGCGCGTAGTAGCAGAGATATTTCATTTCCCCATGTTTGATCCAGCTCAAAGGTCGGATGCAGGGAGGGTGATCAGAAAGCTGCTACCCTCGTTGGGCGCGCTGGTCACACTGATCTGTGCGTGGTGGCGGTCGAGTACAGCTTTGACAAACACCATGCCCAAGCCCACTCCATCGTTTTTCGGTTGCTCGCCATGGCTGATGCGCTGAAACCGTTGAAACAAGCGGCTTTGCTCGGCGCGCGGGATGCCATAGCCTTGGTCGCTGATGCGGCAAAGAATTTCTCGGTGCGCCAATTCTTGTTTTATTGACAGCGCACAAGTGATCGTCGTATCGCGTGGACTATATTTGATGGCATTCGAGAGCAAGTTCGTCAGTGTCCGTGTCATCAGACTGCGGTCTATCCGTACCGGAAAGTCAGCACCGTCGACTTTGGTGTCGATGCGGATGTTTTTGCTGCGCGCTAAGGACCACATTTCTTCGCTGGCATCGAGCAAGACATCTTGAAAATCCATCTCTTCAAAACGATAATCCTGTGATTCTGCGCGTGCTAATTGCACAAAATTATCGGCCAGAGCCAAGGTGATGCGTGAAGCTTTTTCTATGCGCAGCATGAATTCTTCGGCCGGCAAGGCGGTAGCGGCATCTTTTTGCAATTCCAATAGAGCCAGAATCGATGCTTGTGGCGCGCGCATATCATGCGAAATGAAATGCAAAGTCTCATCGCGGCTGCGCTCGGCGGCGCGGATGGCGGTCAGATCGAGCAAACTGACGATCCAGCCGATCAGGCGATGCTGTGCGTTATAGCAAGGCGCGCTCTTGATTAACATATCATGCTGCTGAGGATCGCGTACCTCTATGCCTTGCTGCATATTTTGAGTATGTTGCAGGTCAAGGATATCCCACCAACTGAAACTGTGGGTCGGGTCGGCGCTGCGGTCTTGCGGCGGTGTCATCGAGGCGAACAAATAAGGCAGTAAAGAATCATCCACTTGTGGGAAGCCCAAACTGAGGAAATAGCTGCGCGCCGCTTGGTTCGACAATAAGACGTTGCCATCGACCGTGGTAACCAGAGTCGCATCGGGCAGACTGGCCAAGCTGTCGCTGACAAATTGACGCAAATCACGCACGCGGCCGGCGGCGACACGCATCAGATTAATTTTCTGTTCCAGAGCATCAGTGCTGCGCACCACAGCTATCTCATCATTGAATTCCGGCAGCAGATGCGGCTCTTGTTCGAGCAAGTCGAATTCCTCGCCGAGATAATTGATTGCGGCTTCCAAACGCCGCCAACTCCAGAGCGGATAAGCAATCAGTAACACCAGCAAAGCGGCCGACGGTGCCAGCCAGAGACCGGCAAACCGCAAGGCCAAGTAAGCTACCAGCAAGGTGACGGCAAACAGTACGACGATGCTCAGCAAGGCCTGACGCGGCGACATCCAGCGCAAGCTCAGTAAGGCCAGCAGTACTGGCAGCAAGTTGTACAGCATGGTGTCGCTGGTGTCGGCGAACCGGATTGCACGTTCATCGAGCAGACTGGCCAAGATGTTGGCGTTGATCTCTATGCCCGAGACGACGCCGGTCGTGCCTGATACTGGGGTCGGAAAGGAATCGGCCATGCCGGCGGCGGTGGCACCGATCAGTATATATTTATCTTTGAAAAAGCGCGCCGGTACTTCACCACGCAATACCGATACATACGGCACCGCTTGGAAATGACCATGTCCGCCGGAAAAAGCAATGTGCATCTGATAGTCGCGTTGCCAGGCACCGCTGCTCGGCGTCGCCTCGCGGGCCGCCGCGGGCCTGCGTTGTCCCGGTAAATAGCGCTCGGTACCGACGGCGGCTTGTTGTCCCACATCTTTGAGTGCCAGAGCAAAATGCGGCCACCACTGGCCTTGGCTGCCCTCACGTAAAAATACGCTGCGGGCGACGCCGTCGGCATCGAGTTCCAGATGAATATGACCAAGCTCGCGTGCCGCGTCGGCCAACAAGGCAATCGGTCGGCTGACTTGCAGGCCATTGCCTACGCTCGAGGATACCAAGGGCAGTACGACTTTGTTGCTTTCTATGAGCGCTTGTGCCAGCGCCTGATCGCCACCCAATGGCAGATCGCCGGCACTGGTCTCGCTTTCATTGAAGAGGATATCAAAGCCGATGGCTTTGGCTTCGGTGGCATGGAGTTGCTTGAGCAAATCGGCATGACGCTGGCGCGGCCATGGCCATTTGCCGAGTTCTGCCAAACTGTAGTCATCGATGCCGATGAGGATGATATCGCTGCGTGCCGGCTGCGGCATCAGTTGCATGGCACGGTCGTACAGCCCGAGGTCGATGCGCGCAAGATTTTTCAGACCACTCACTGCCGCACACAGGCTCAGCAGTAAGACCCCGAGCAGCAGCCACTCGCGTCGTGCGATGCGTTCGGTTGCTGGGCTAGCTGCCATGGCGCGCGATCAGAAACCGGTGCCGACGTTGCCGTTGCCGGATACGATGGCGCTGCCATCACTGCTGGTCCAGCGCGCCGGAATGTACAGCTTTTGCGTGGCCGTGAAGGCCGCGACATAGCCATCGGCATCGGTGGCACGCACGCGCAAATAATAGACCCCCGCCGGAGGTCGCGGAATTTTCAATTCGGCCGTGCTCAATTCGCGTGACAGGAACAACTGCGAAAATTTCGGATCACTGGACATCTCGATGAGAAAGGTCTGACCGGCTTCCGCCGCCCAACTCAAGGCCATCTCGCTGCCGTTGGTGTCGCCGACCGTTGGTGCGGCCGGCGCGGGTAATTTTTGAAATGCTTCGGGATCGCTGTACGGGCCTTGATCGGGCTTGGCTGCGTTGATCACGGTAGCGATGCGCCAGAAATAGCTGCCATCAGCCAGCTTGTCGGTGCTGAAACTGAGCTGTTTGAGTGCCGGCTCATCGAGCACGACATCGTTGAATTCGCGATCGCGCGCCACTTGCAAGTGGTAAGCCTCGGCCGCGCTGGCTTCGGTCCAGGAAAAGTCAGTTTGTGCCGCGCGTTGCTTGTTTTTTGGAGTTAACGGAAACGGTGGTTCCGGACGGGCTTTGAGGGTGAATGCCGCCGTCATTGGAAAGCCTTCAAGGCCGTGCTGATCGATCGCGCTAAGACGGATGAAATACTGCCCATCCGGCAAGCCGTCAAATTTGAAATGCGGCTGAGTGAAAGTGTTTTCCATCATCACGTCCAAGGCCTGCGCATCACGCGCAATTTGTACATGATACGCCTGTGCCGCGGCCAGTGGTATAGCGTGAAAATTAAGCGTCGGGCGGATTTGCAGCAAGCTCGCGGCCTCGAGTGTCGGGGCCGCCAGCAAGGCGAGCGAGGGGCCGATACGGCTGCGACCGATGATGTTGCCGCTGCCTGCCGGCAACACTAAGGCAGACTTGAGCGCGTGTTCAGCTTGATCGACCGCCACGGCCCCTTCGAGTACCTCGTTGGCCGTGCCATCGGCAAGGATGCCGACGCGGAAATGCGTGCCGCGTACCCCGGCCAGCGCCAAGGGCGAGCGGACTTCAAAGCGACCTTTATTCTCGCTTAATTTGGCCACCCGCGATTCGACTTTGCCTTCAGTCAAGCTGATGGCCGTGCGTGGGCTGGCGGTATACTTAGTTTTCCGCAAGGTGGTCAAGACGATGCGACTGTTAGAGGGAATCGAAATCCGTGAACCATCTTCGAGCGCGAGGGTGACAAAGCCATCGGCACCGGTACTGATTTGTGTGCCTTCCGTAACGATGCTGCCGACCTTCAATCGGGTTTCATCGCCATTGATGCGTTGCGGATTGCCGGCCAGCGCCACCACACGTGCTTGGCTTGCTTCTTCCGGCAACAATTCCAAGGGAATCAAGATGGCGGTACCAACCGGTATGCTACGGTCATCGCCGATGTGGTTGCGTTTGCTCAGGATCGTCCAGTTTTGCAATTTTTCGGTGAAGCGCAACGCAATCGCCGAGAGTGTGTCGCCGGCTTTGGCGAAATACGTCATATCCGGTGGCGTTGCTAGCACGCTACCTGGTGGCTTGGCGCTGTCGGCCGCGTTGGCTGCCAGAGGCAATAAACAGCAAACCAGCAGCGCGAGGCGCACTGGTGTGCCGCGCAAATATAAGATGGTGGGGGAATTCATGATACGGTCCTGTAGGGTAAATGCAATCCGGGTCAGCTACGCTGACCCGGAAAATTTATTCTGCGGTGACTTGTTCGAGACGGTAGCCATAACTGTAGACGGGCGCGAGGCGATAGCCATTCTCGGGTCGGAGTTCAAGTTTGCTGCGCACTCTGGAAATATGGGTATCCATGGTGCGCGAGGGAATATCGACATCGCGCGACCAGACTGCTTCAAGAATGTAGGCGCGCGACAGCGGTCGGCCGAGGTTGCGGAACAGCAATAATGCCAGATCGAATTCTTTCTGCGTCATTTCAACCGCCACATCGTTGACGCTCAAGCGTCCGGCACGTGTTTCGAATTTGTAAGCACCGAATTGCAAATGTTCCGACGCCGTTTGCGTCGGATACGCGCGTCGCAGCAGTGCTCGAACACGAGCAACTAATTCGCTGCGGCGTATCGGTTTGATCATGTAATCATCGGCACCAGCAGCGAGGCCGGCGACAATATCGTCTTCACCGGAGCGGCTGGTCATGAACAGCACTGGTAAAGTCGGCGAGAGCTTTTCCCGCACCCAGTGCAAAATTTCGGTGCCATTCAAATCTGGCACTTGCCAGTCGAGAATGAGCATGTCGTAACTTTCACGTCGCAGTTGGTGCAACATTTCTTTTCCACTCAAAAACGGATGGCAAGTATGACCAGCTGCATTGAGGATAGTGCAGACCAGTTCGAGCAAATTATTGTCGTCGTCGAGTACAGCGATTCGCATGGGTAGTTACCGTTAAAGTTCGGCAATTGAAAAAGTGATGCTTCTCATTATATCGAAAGCAAGGAGGAAATCTTAGAAATGTGAAAAAATGTCAGCGAAAGGCGATCTTATTCGTTGCCTTGTAGTGTGGGCTGTGCGCCAAGCCAGACTTTAGGGCTGAATTTATTGCCGCATGGAAAATAAACTACTATTGCAGCATCCTGCTATGCGGTCGTATCGCTGCCGCAGGCAGGATACGAACTCAGGGAAGCGTGTGGAAATTTATAACTCTGGCAAAACGACATTGACGTCGAGCACTTCCAAATCGCCTTGTCTGTCCAATGACACTTTGATGTCTTCGGGGCTGACCTTGGTGTACTTCGAAATGACAGCAATCAATTCTTCACGCAAGGCCGGTAAAAAATCATAACCATCGCGGCCAGTACGCTCACGAGCAATAATGATCTGCAAACGTTCTTTGGCCATATTGGCCGTTTTGGGTTTGGTATTGAATAAAAAAGAAAGCAAAGCCATTTTATTTACCTCCGAAAATGCGCTGTAGCAATCCTGGTTTTTCATACGTAATGAAACGCAAGGGGACTTCCTGGCCGAGGAAACGTGACACCACGTCTTCATAAGCATCGGAAACATCCGTGCCCTTCATATGTATGGCCGGGTTGCCTTGGTTGGATGCGTGCAATACTGCTTCCGATTCAGGAATCACACCGATCAGCGGTATCCGCAGGATTTCCTGGACATCCGTATACGACAGCATTTCGCCGGCTTCGACGCGTTTCGGAGAATAGCGGGTGATCAACAGATGCTCTTTGACCGGTTCACCACCGGCTTGGGCGCGCTTCGACTTCGCTTGAATGATACCGAGAATCCGATCCGAATCACGTACCGACGACACTTCCGGATTGGTCACGACCACGGCTTCGTCGGCAAAGGTCAAAGCCATCACGGCACCGCGTTCGATTCCAGCGGGGGAGTCGCAGACGATGAATTCGAAATCCATTTTGATCAGATCGTTGAGCACGCGTTCCACGCCCTCTTCGGTGAGGGCATCTTTATCGCGCGTTTGCGAAGCCGGCAAAATGAACAGATTGTCGCAGTGCTTATCCTTGATCAGAGCTTGATTGAGGGTCGCTTCGCCACTGATGACATTGACCAGATCGTAGACCACGCGGCGTTCACAGCCCATGATCAGATCGAGATTGCGCAGGCCGACGTCAAAATCGAGTACCGCAGTTTTATGTCCGCGCATAGCCAAGCCGGAAGCAAAGCTCGCACTTGATGTGGTTTTGCCGACCCCGCCCTTGCCAGATGTTACAACGATGATTCTTGCCACAAAAAACTCCTTTTTCTATCCGAACAGAATAGTAATAATAATTGCAATATAAAGCATTAACCGCTTGATTTCACCGATGATACTTCAATACTGTCGCCATTTAAGCGGACTTGTACCGGATACTTGGCCGGCAATTCCGGATAGCCGTGCTCAAAAGTTCGATAAATACCGGCAATCGACACCAGTTCCGGCTCCATCGTCAGTGCGAAGATGCGTGCCTCGGTGTTGCCGGTGGCACCGGCCAGTGCGCGACCACGCAAGGGGGCGTAAATATGGATGCTGCCGTCGGCAATGACCTCGGCACCGTTATTGACCGCGGCCGTGATGATCAAATCAGCCCCACGGGCATAAATCCGCTGGCCGGCCCGCACCGGCGTATCGATCACCAGCGCCGGATTATTGCGAATGATGACTTGCGGCTCGGGTGCTGGTGCCGGTGTCGCCTGGCGCTGCGCTGCTGCCAGCAATTCGCTTTCCATCCGTGGTTTGGCAACCACATCGATGGCTAAACCGTGGGCGCGAATCGCCGCATGGTCTTCCTCACGCGCATGGCGAACCGCCACCGTGTGCAAACCGTAAGACTTGAACAAAGGGATCAGCACATCCCAGTCGAGACTGGTATCGGCAATACTTTCGACATCGATGACGGCGAACTCATTGTCGAAAAAATCGGGTGAACCGGCGCACATTTCCTTGAGTGCCGCTTCCAGTATCGGGGTCGCAGCCTGATGTAAGAGTATGGCAACAGCGACGACAGTGGAAATTTTTATTTCTATAGGCTTGCGCATCAGACTGTTTTGCATGGGTCCAAGGGTAAAAAGAAGAACTGTTGCCAGATCACTCTACCTCGAGTCTGAAGTCAACTTCAAGAAAGCGAGAAGAATGCGCTTACGAATGTAATGCGGTAATACTTAAATACAGGGCCTATCCTACCAAGTGATGAGCAGGATTGCAAAAATATGCACACATTGTTGGAAACATTGGCGAATATGAGCCCAAAAGGGCTTAAAAACGTAAGAATCAAAGCAAATCATCAAATAAATTCTACTTGGAAATGTTTTTCCTCTGCCGACAGAATGCGAGGGAAGCTTATACGAATGTGATCATCAGCGCGCATTTTATGCTGCGGCAGAAGAAAAACAGATATCTAAGGTGCAAATATTTCCTTGCGTCTGGCTACAGTGTTTCTTATGATTAAACCGATACCCGATTACCCACCAACCCTGCCGGAGCACCTTGATGAAACTTGAAACGCTAGCCGTACATGGCGGCTATACGCCCGATCCGACCACGCGCGCCGTGGCCGTACCAATTTATCAGACGGTGGCATACGCTTTTGACAGCACTCAACACGGTGCCGATTTGTTTGATCTCAAAGTGCCGGGTAATATCTATTCGCGCATTACCAATCCCACCAACGATGTCTTGGAAAAACGTGTGGCGGCGCTCGAAGGTGGTTTAGCCGGCCTCGCGCTGGCCTCAGGTCAAGCGGCCATCACCTATGCGATTCAAACCATCGCCGAAGCCGGTGACAATATCGTCTCAGCGGCGACGCTCTATGGCGGCACTTATAACCTGTTCGCGCATACCTTTCCTCAGTTCGGCATCGAAACGCGCTTCGCCGATGCTGCTGATCCGGCTTCGTTCGCCGCCTTGATCGACGAAAAAACCAAGGCGATTTACGCCGAATCGATCGGCAATCCCTTGGGTAATATTACCGATATCGCGGCTTTGGCCGATATCGCCCATCAACACGGCATTCCGCTGATCATCGACAATACCGTGGCCTCGCCGTATCTGCTGCGTCCGATTGAATTCGGTGCCGATATCGTCGTGCACTCCTTGACCAAATACCTCGGTGGACATGGTAATTCCATCGGCGGCATCATCGTCGATTCCGGTCGTTTCCCATGGGCCAAGTACCCGCAACGTTTCCGTCGCCTCAATGAGCCCGATGTTTCTTACCATGGCGTGGTGTATACCGAAGCGCTGGGCGATGCGGCCTACATCGGCCGCGCACGCGTGGTTCCCCTGCGCAATACCGGTGCGGCATTGTCGCCTTTCAATGCTTTCTTGATCTTACAAGGCATAGAAACGCTGGCTTTACGGATGGACAGAATTTGCGACAATACGCGTCGCATTGCCGATTATTTACAAACGCATGCCAAGGTGAAATGGGTCAATTACGCCGGTTTGCCCGAACATAAAGATCATGCTTTAGCGCAAAAATATCTGGCAGGAAAACCATCGGGCATCCTCACCTTCGGCCTCGCCGGTGGTCGCGAGGCCGGTGCGCGTTTTCAAGATGCTTTGCAATTGTTTACGCGACTGGTCAATATCGGCGACGCCAAATCGCTGGCCTGCCATCCGGCCAGTACTACCCACAGGCAACTTAATCCGGCCGAACTGGCCAAGGCCGGCGTGACCGAAGACACGGTGCGTTTGTCGATAGGCATAGAGCACATTGATGACTTGCTGGTCGATTTGACCCAGGCACTCGAGCACGCTTAAAGAGCTGCGGCTGACGACGCCGCGGAAGGCCCGTTGCGTCGTCAGCCATGCGCAAAAAACTACGGAAAAATTTACGTAAAGTGTATTTGATGGTATATTTTTGACGTACAAGAACATGCTATTAACCATCAAAAAAACCAAAACCGGTGAGTGTGCTGCGTGTGCAAGTAAACTGAAATCTGAAGTAAATCAAGTTTAACTACTGCAACAGAGTCAATGATGACAGCAATCCCTTTCGATACCTTAAAGATGATGGAGCGCCTAGAGAAAGCCGGCGTTCCCGCTGAGCAAGCCAGAGTGCAGACCGATTTGCTGGCCGAAGTTATCTGCGCGCAAGACCGCAGCATCAGTGAGCGTTTCTCGAGTAAGCAAGATGTCACGTCCGAATTGGTAAGAATGAATTTTGAACTGACTGCTTTCCGACAAGAAATTAAAGCGGACGTCAGCAATCTGCGGCGGGAAATGCAGGTTCAGAACGCCGACACCAAGTCTGACATTACCCGCTGGGTCGTCTCGGTTGGCATTTTTCAGAGTGCGCTGCTTGCTGGTCTGGTTTTGAAATTGCTGCATTAATTCAATTCCTGCTCAGCATTTGCGCTTCCTTGGCTGCCTGTCAGTGCGGCACATATACGCACATACACGCAAGCACATACGCATTCCTTGGTATCCCATCCTCATCCGCACATCTACTCAGCCGTCAATAAACCCTACAATTGATCATACCGGTTGTCAATGATCGCGATCAATGCTCGATAGTGGCGGCGACCTATAATCCGGCTGGCGTGATCGGCTTCGGCGTATGATTGCTGTAGCGGTATGCGCCACGCAGTCACGTTGCCGTTTGTTAACCCACTTTTTCTCTGTCTATGTCGAATTCTCTCGTTACCTTGTCGGATCTGCCCCTCTCGTCCGTGGCCACCTTGCCGCAGCTGTTTGCTTGGCGCGTAGCACACACGCCACAAGCCGAAGCGTATCGCGAGTTTGATGAAGGCAGCGGACAATGGATCAGTTACAACTGGCAGCAAACGGCCGACAAAGTCGCTGCCTTCGCCGCTGCCTTGGCAGTATTGCAAGCGCCAGCCGGTGCCCGCGTGGCTATCCTGCTACCCAACGGCTTACATGCCGTTTGTATTGATCAAGCGGCCTTACGACTCGGCTATGTGCCGGTGCCCATGCATGCGCTCGATAACCCGGCCAGCATCGCCTACATTGTCGCCGACAGCGATGCCAGCTTGCTCATCGCCGCCAGCGACCGCCAATGGCTGGCCATCGCTGCCACCGGCGTGGCTATGCCGGCTCTGCGTCAGATCGTCGTGTTAGAGCAATGCGCTGATACGCTTGATTATCCGCCGGCCGTGCCGCTGGCTCTGCTCGCGTCGTGGTTGGCTGCCGCAGCCGCACCAGTCGCCCCAGTCGCCCCAGCCGCACCGCTGGCGGTGGGCCCGCAGGATCTGGCCGCCGTCGTCTATACCTCGGGCACGACCGGCAAACCCAAAGGTGTCATGCTCACGCATGACAATGTGATGTCGAATGTGCAGGCGGTGGTGCAGCGTGTGGCACCGGTCACCAGCGATGTATTCCTCTCTTTCCTGCCGCTCTCGCATACCTTCGAACGCACCGCAGGCTATTACTTGCCGATAGCGGCTGGCGCGTGTGTGGCTTTTTCGCGTTCTAACAAGCAACTGCCGGAAGATTTACGCATCGTGCGACCGACCATCCTGATCTCGGTACCGCGTATTTATGAGCGGGTCTACAGCGTGATCCAAAGTAAGCTGGCGCTGTCGGCCGTGGCGGCCGGCTTATTCAACTGTGCCATTGCGGTCGGCTGGCGTCGCTTTGCGCGCAGCCAGCATTTGCTCAAGGATAGCGCGGTGCTGGCCACTGTCGATGCGCTGGCTTGGTGCCTGCTTGAACCGCTGGTCGCCGGTAAGCTGAAAGATCAGTTCGGTGGCCGTTTGCGCGTCGCCGTCAGTGGTGGGGCTGCCTTATCGACGACCATCTCACGTTGCTTCCTCGGCCTGGGCATCCCGCTGGTGCAAGGTTACGGCATGACTGAAACGTCACCTGTAGTGGCCTTCAATGCGCCGGCCGATAATGATCCGAGCACCGTCGGCCGTACCTTGGCAGGGGTGGAAGTGAAAATCGGCGAGAATGCCGAATTGCTGGTGCGTGGTCCGAATGTCATGCGCGGTTATTGGAAACGTGAGGCCGATACCGCCGCCGCCTTGATCGATGGTTGGTTGCGTACCGGCGACCAGGCCGCTGTGATCGATGGGCGGATACGTATACTCGGTCGCGTGAAGGAAATCATCGTCACCTCCACCGGTGAAAAGATCGCCCCGGTCGATCTCGAATTGGCCATCACCAGTGATCCTGCGTTTGAACAAGCCTACGCCTTTGGTGATAATGTCCCCTTCATTTCCTGTGCCCTCGTGCTCAGCCAACGCTATTGGGCGCAACTGTGCAGTACGCTCTCACTCGATCCCGCTGATCCCGGTGCGCTCAGCGCACCGCTGGCGCGCGCTGCCGTGCTCAAACGAGTCCGCGAGCTGACCGACAGCTTACCGTTTTATGCGCAACCCAAAGCGGTGATACTGAGCCTGGAAGCGTGGACGATAGAAAATACCATGATCACACCGACGCTGAAACTCAAGCGTAATAATTTGGCCCAGCATTTTGCTGCGGCCATCAGTGCGATTTATGCGGCGCGGCGATAAAGGCGCGGCAAAGAAGCGAAAAAAAAATCAGGCGGCGGCCTGATTTTTTTCAATGCGATTTCAATCGCGGCAATACAGTGAAATTTGCCCGCTTTCACTGGCTTCTGCCCTTTGTGTCTGGCTCTCGCCGCAACGGAACTCTACCCACAACTGCTTAGGTCGGCCTTGCGCCGGATCGCCGCACAAATTATTATTGGCCACGAATTCCGCACGCCGCCGCCCGCTGGCGATGCGACGAATCGATTCGGTTGCATCGCAAGCCTCATTACGTATTCCGTAACGTGCGGCCAGAATCACAATGCGGCCCGATTCGCGCTGTTCTTCATGGCCACGCGCGTTCATTCCGTCGCGATAGCCTTGGTCATACCCTTGACGGTATTCCTGGCTCTGCGCCATGGCCGTTGCTGCACTGGCTGCCAATAGCAAAACTGTGGCATTGCGCAGGATGGAGAGCATGTTTGGTCGGTACATTATTTTTCCTTAAATCCATGGCACGTGCGCGTGCCTGACATGGTGTACTCGACAGAGTAACGATATCAGCGGTATTTTTCAACTGTTCTGCTCGATCACCACCCCATTCTCAGCGCGCAACGAACGATTTCCGAGTAAGCATGCACGATTTAATTCGTTTTCCGCATGAACAGTTTTCGTTAAAGTTGATTCATCAAAAATCTGACTAGGGTTTGAAACCCCGGCCTTCAGGCCGGTGAGCGACGAAGGAGCGACGCGATGGGAGGGGATGCAAACCCCTTCCAGAGTCTTTTCCATCGTCGCTTGCGACGATCCATTAAGTTGTTAGTGGCTGGCGTTGGCAGCGGCTACCTTTGGTGCAAAATTAATTTTTTGCGCTCACAGTGCAGCCTTTTTAACACCCTAACAACGCTTACCTAAGAAATTAAAACACTCATGACCATCGCTGCATCCGACTCGCATTCCACGCTCAAACCGGCCGTTACGACAGCGCGTACCTCGCTGTTCGGCATTGAACAAGTCGTCAGTGAACTGGCCGCGGTACGGCTGGCTTGGCGCGCTGGCCAACGGCGTTTCGCCGAGCCGGGCGGGCGTGAATTACCGTCGCGCGAAGCGCTGGGGAAAATCATCGCCGACTTATGCGGTGCCTTGTTCCCGATGCGCTTAGGGCCACCGGAATTACGTCAGGAAAGTGAAGATTTTTATGTCGGGCACACGCTTGATTCAGTGCTGCATTCCTTGCTATCGCAAGTACGTTTGGAGCTGGTGTACGCAGCCCGCTATAACAAGGTGCACGAATTGCATACCGAAGACCGCGCCCTCTCGGTGGTGCGCGAGTTTGCCGCGGCGCTGCCAGCAATTCGCGTCCTGCTCGACAGCGATGTGGTGGCCGCCTACCAAGGTGATCCGGCCGCGCGCAGTGTCGATGAAGTGCTGCTCTGCTATCCAGGCGTACAAGCGATGATCCATCATCGCGTGGCACATCAACTGCATGGTTCCGGTGTGCCCTTGTTAGCGCGCATCGTGGCGGAAATCTCCCATGGGCAAACCGGGATAGACATTCATCCTGGGGCGCAGATCGGTGCCGGATTTTTCATTGATCATGGTACCGGTGTCGTGATCGGTGAAACCGCCGTCATCGGCGCGCGCGTACGCATTTACCAAGCCGTCACGCTCGGTGCCAAACGCTTTCCGGCCGCTGCCGACGGCACGCTGCAGAAAGGTTTGGCACGTCATCCGGTGGTCGAAGATGACGTCATCATTTACGCTGGTGCCACCGTGCTGGGACGGGTCCGTCTTGGCCACGGCTGCACCATCGGTGGCAATGTCTGGGTGACCCAAGATGTCGCCGCTGGCAGTCATGTCAGTCAGGCCAGTCTGCGGCATGAAAGCCCTCCTTACACAGAGTAAATCGATCAACCCGGATCAAGCAGTAGCGCGCAGCTTCGCTTTGCCTGGACAGGATAAACTTAACGGCTTGCTGGCACAGCTGTATCCGCCCGCGGCACCGACCTTGGCCCAAGCACCGACTGCGGCCGCGCCGACATCCTATCCGGGCTCGCTGGCCGGTATCGATGTCGCCGCGGTGCGCCGTTTGGCACATGCGCGTAAAAACCCGTAAGCACAGGAGAGTGTGAAGCCTTACAATAGGGGCTGGCAACCAAACCGTGGTTGCCAGCCCCTATTTTTCAGGTCTGTGTCATGCACGTTTGTCTCTGTTTGCTCCGTTTCGCTCACCATGGATAAGCCGGTTTCGCCCAAAGGGCGCGCCAGCGGTAAAACCACGCTCGCCGACGTCGCCGCCAAAGCAGGGGTCGCCTTGATGACGGCATCGCGCGCCATCAGTCAACCGGAGCGCGTCTCGCAAGCCTTGCGTGCGCGGGTAGCTGCCGCCGTAGCCGAACTCGGTTACGTGCCCAACCGGGCTGCGCGTTCCTTGGCGAGTGCCCAATCAAATGTCATCGTGGTGTTGGTGCCGTCATTGTCGAACGCGGTATTTACCGATGTGCTGGCTGGCGTACAGGATGCGCTCGATCCATACGACTATCAAATTTTGATCGGTAACACGCGCTATGCCGATGCTGAAGAAGAAAAACTGCTCGGCATTTATTTGCAATCGCATCCCGATGGCATCTTGTTATCGGGCTTGCAGCATAGTCCGCGCGTACAGCAGATGCTGGCTGCTTCGCAGGTGCCGGTCGTATCGATGATGGATATGGCCATTGAGGCACAGCACATGTCGGTCGGATTTTCACAATTTCAGGCCAGCCTGACGATGACCCGTTATTTGCTCGCGAAAGGACATACCCGCATCGGTTTCATCGGCGCGCAACTCGATGAACGTACCCTCAAACGTGCGCAAGCCTATCGCCAAGCCATGAGCGAGGCTGGCTGTGCCGATCCGCGCCTGGAATTGATGGTCAGCGATCCTTCAACCATCGCCTTAGGTGCCGAGTTGCTCGGTCGTATGTTGGCCGTGGCACCTGATTGTACGGCTATTTTTTGCTGTAACGACGATCTTGCTCAAGGTGCAATTTACCAGTGCCAGCGGCGCGGCATCGCAGTGCCGCAGCAGTTGGCGATTTGCGGCTTCAATGACTTGCCGGCCTCGGCGTGGATGAATCCCTCGCTGACCACCATCAGCACGCCGCGTTACCGCATCGGCTTTGAAGCGGCGACACTGCTACGTCGTGCGATTCGCCAAGAGGTGCCGACCGAAACTCATATCGACCTCGGCTTTACCCTGATGGCACGCGAGAGTGCCTGACGGTTCTGGCTACTCATTTCACCTGCAATGATAGCGCTATACAAACACTTTCTCGATCGCTTTGATTATTGCGTCGCAGCATAGGTTTCCGTTTACAAAAATTCTTTCTGCGTTAAAATCGCCAAATAATGATAGCGCTACCAAATCTAACATCCTATTTTGGAATCGGACTGTGAACCACCAAACTTTACAACAATCGTCGCCGGCACGCTGGATCGTGATGGGCGTGTGTGCCTGCGGAAAAAGTGAAATCGGCGCACGCCTGGCGCATCAACTCGGGTGGCGTTTTTCCGAGGGCGATAGCTTTCATCCACCGGCTAATGTCGCACGCATGGCTGCCGGCATCCCCTTATCCGACCACGACAGGAGCGGCTGGCTGCTGAGCTTGCAAGCCGAAATTCGTGCTGCAGAGCAAAGTGGTGAAGGCCTGGTCTTGTCGTGTTCGGCGCTCAAGCGTCGCTATCGCGATGTGCTGCGTCAAGGCGATGCACAGCTACGCTTCATTCATCTCGATGGCAGCGCGGCGCTGCTGGCGGCACGCCTGCAAGCACGGCCTGGCCACTTCATGCCACTCTCGCTGCTGGACAGTCAATTGCAAGCGCTTGAGCCACTCGGTGCCGATGAAGCCGGTCTGACTGTCAGCATCGCCGCGACTCCCGACAGCATCACGCGTCGCATTCTCGCTGCCATCAATGGCACGTGCAAGTCGTAGTAAAAAACAACAACACCACAACAGAAGGAGACCAACATGGAAATACCAAGGCAAACTATTCCGCGCCGACGCTGGGGCATCGGTGCACTGCTCGGCATCGGTATATTGATCAATTACATCGATCGCATCGGCTTGTCAGTGGCTGCGCCACAAATTCAACAATTATTCCAACTGAGCGCAGTCGAGCTTGGCCTGTTGTTCAGTGCCTTTGCCTGGTCGTATGCGGTCCTGCAGATTCCGGTCGGCATGGTGATCGATCGTTTCGGTCCTATGCGAGTGGGGCGCTGGGGCGCATTTCTATGGGGCGTGGCTTCGACCATCACCGCGTTTTCAAGTGGCTTTGCCGGTATTTTCATCGCCCGCATTCTCTTAGGCGTGGCGGAAGCGCCGGCCTTCCCGGTCAGCTCTAAAGCCACCGGCTACTGGTTCCCGCGGCGCGAACGCGGGCTGGCTACCGCCATCTTTGATGCGGCCGCCAAATTCTCCAATGTCATCGGTGTGCCCTTGGTGGCCGTGACCGTCGTCAGCTTCGGCTGGCGCTGGGGCTTCGGTTTGACAGCGATCTTAAGCTTCGCCTACTTCATCGCCTTCTTCATACTCTATCGCGACCCCAGCACCGATCCCCATTTGTCGCCGCAGGAATATGCGTATATCCGTGATGGCGGTGCGGCCGTGGAAGGGCCGGCCGAAGCCGGTGCGATCGGCATGCTCGCCTATCTGCTGAGGCAGCGCAAAGTGTGGGGCTTGACCATAGGCTTTGCCGCATACGGCTATTCGTTTTATTTGTTCCTGACTTGGTTGCCCGGTTACTTGGTTCAGACCATGCACATGAGCATACTCAAATCGGCTGCGTACGCCGCCATCCCTTGGATCTTCGCTACCATCACCGATCTATTCGTCGGCGGCTGGCTGATCGATCATTTGATTGCACGTGGTCGTGATGAATCGACGGTGCGCAAGACTGTGCTTGTCGTCGGCATGCTGTTCGGTTTGGCCGTCTTCGGTGCTACCCAAACAGTCGATCCGGTCTGGGCAATTTTCTGGATCTCGATCGCACTCGGCGGTCTGGCATCGGCCGCGCCGGTCGGTTGGTCATTACCGTCACTGATCGCACCTAAAGGTGGGGCCGGTACCATCGCCGGGATGATGAACTTTGTCAATAACCTCATGGGTGCTGCCGCCCCGATTGTCACCGGCTTCATCGTCGGTGCCACCAATTCCTTCAGCAACGCCTTTCTGGTCGCTGGCGTGATTCTCATTATTGGCATTGTGTCGTTTGTGTTTGTGTTGGGGCGAATCGAAGCGATTCCCGAGCCGCAAGCTGCCGCTTCCGAACCCTCAGTTTAAATTGTTCAGGCTTTCAAACGTCTCTACTCGATACGCTCTGCTGGAATAAAAACAGGCGAGCTCCCGGTCGCCTGTTTTTCACTGTTTGATAAGCATCAGCAGCGGTATTCGTTTTGCAAATTGCGATTGAAACTGTGCTTGCTGCCGCCCGGACAGGCGTCGGCCAAGCGTTTCATATTGGCAGCTGGAATAAAAATTTCGGCGGCTTGATCTTTGCAGCGAAACTTCATGGCCGGACTGAGAATTTCACGCGCCTTGATGGTCAAATGCAGAAACAGTTTGCTGCTGTCGCGGTTGAGAATGATATGAATATCATTTTGAAACCTGGCTAAAGGAATATTGAGCCACCAACCTTCGTCCGTGCCATGCCGACCGCAATTCGACCACATTGTATTTCCTTCGTGAAGCAGCTTGCTGCCCTTGGCGGTATTTATGCGTTGCATCGCTTCGATCTTGGTGGTCATGGTTGGCTAATTTTAAAATGGCTGGGGTAGCGCGAATTATAAAGGCGAAATGCACGACAGCGTAGCAAGAATCATTGCGGCCTATGCTGCTCGGCTAAATTGACGATCTTGCTGTGAGTAGAGAATGGGCATTTTCTGCAATCACCGAAGTATTTTGTTTACTAAACTTTAGTCATCATCCGCTTCCCAACAACATGGAGCAGCCCACCATGCCTATCACTCAATATCACAATCCCAGCCTCACTGCGGTCCAAGCAGCACGTGCCGAGCTGGTACGCCAGCCCAGTGCAAACGCGTCGGCGAGTTCACTCAAGCAGGCATCGAATGTACCGTTTGAGGTGGCAAAGCCGGCGGCTGTTCGTGCCAACAGCAAGCTGACACACGAGCAATATCAACACTTGCTCAAGAACCGCGTCGACATTTCAGCGCCAACTGATTTTTCCCATTTCACTTTGACTGCCAACTCGCCCCAGTTGAGCATCCCCATTCCTCCCGAGCTCAGTGCGGAAGCAGTATCAGTCAAGTTGCCGCAAGCTGCCAGCCGTACTCATAGCCGAGCAGAGCGGTCGAAAAGCAGCGGTTTTTTTTCCGGGCTGATCGGCTTGGGCGGCTGCCAAAATGTGAAACCGGCTCGCGCCTCGAGTATTTCAGAACCGTTCGCGGTTCAGCATACGGCCCATGTTCCTAGTGGTGACAAGCTTGCCGCGGTAGAGCAACAAGTGACGGCGATGACGATGCAAGCGTCATCTTCCCATCACACCTAGCCAGAGACATGCGGCACCTGATCTGGTATCGCCGCTGTCAGAATTTTTGGTACGAAGCATTGTTAACAAGCATGCCGAAAACGGGCGATTGATGCAAATTGCAGGCTATCGGCTTCCTTACAATTGAAGGGCGAACACAGTGCCGGTCAATTCTGAACAACTAAATGGATCGTCGCAAGCGACGATGGAAAAGCCTCTGGAAGGGGTTTGCATCCCCTCCCATCGGGTCGCTCCTTCGTCGCTCACCGGCCTGAAGGCCGGGGTTTCAAACCCTAGTCAGATTTTTGATGAAGTCAGTCATGACAGGCCGTTTTACTCACTTGCTTACCGTCCTTGTCACGACGTCGTTTCCCCCTTTTCCGACTACTCTTAAAGGCACATAAAATGAGACTATTTTTTTTTCGCCATCGCGGCTTTTACGAAGTTACACGGCCATTACCTGAACCGAAAAAACATTCATCCTTCGTGCGTTTTTTCTTACGTCTATTCAGATGCGCTTCGGCAGCACCGGCCGATGTGTCCGTGGCGCGAGCCGGCAGCACTACCAGCACCGGCAACCCGGCAGCAAAGCTGGATACAGGTTTTTTAAAGTGTCGGAAAGTTGGTCCGCACAACGTCAGGCCCCCGCAAGAGCCGGCCATCCACGTCACAGAAAAAACGATGGAAGTACAATACGTTTGTCACACGCACGAACCGGCGCTTCATGTTGAAAATGTCGACAATGCTGACGATGCCGCCCCGATCTATGCGAGTATCGACGAAGTGCGGGCGCAAGCACGTGCACGTGCACTTACACGCGCCGAGTCTGGGGTATGCAGTCTTGCGACGGTGTTGGAAGTCGACGAAGTAGAAGAGGCGAAAGAGATGGAGCCGCAGCCGGAGCCGATTTATGCGGTCGCGGTGCCGCGCTCAAAACGTGGCTTGCCGCCGCACTCGGCTGTGCCGGAAGGTATCACGGCCACCGGCACCCTGGAAGATCTGAGCGAGCAGTGTATTTTTCGCGCACGTCAACGCCTCATTCTTCCTGAGAATTTCATCGACAGCGAGCCGAACTATGCGAGCATAGACGAACAGATTCCGCCGGAAAGTTTTCGCTTGGCTACGTGCAGCCCGGTAACGGACCTCGATTCCTTATCGGAATCGGAATCGGAATCGTATTCAGGCACGGATTCAGAATCGGAGCCCCTGTACGCAGCCATACTCCCCCGTTCAAAGCGCGGTTTTCCACCACGTTTGAGCGCACTCGGCAGCATCACGACGCACAGCGATGCGCAGCAATTTTCCGGGCCGGCAGACGCGCGTTGCTATCAGGCACCCAGCGACTTGCCACAGCCTGAAAACGGTCAGCCAAGCGAGGATGTCAGAGGGGATGCCAGGGAGGTGCTGCTCGCTTTTTTGAACAGCATCGCTCCGCCTCCTGGCAACCCGCCGCGCTTGACTGGCGTAGCCTCGCATCCTTTGCAAAGAAGACACTCGATAGGGTAAGATCAGAGCACTTTTGTTAAAGAAAAAGTCGTGCCGCCGCCATACCGATCGCTGGCGGCACGCTTCCTTACTTTTTGAAACGAGCCTATGAACCTCCACTTGTCACTGCTACCCTTGGTTTCCCTGATTGCCGGCATTCTGATTCTGATCATGCCGAAATTATTACATATCCTTATCGCGCTGTATTTGATCGTGATCGGCTTGATTGGCTTGTTCGGCAACGGCCACCTGTATCTGCGCTGAAATCCAGGGAGACGCGGATTAAATCTGCGTTTCCTTAGCCTTAAGGTGCTGCCAATTCATTGCCTTGGCTATCTTGCAAAGAGATTTTCATGATCTGGGCTTTGACAGTATGCTGGTTCAGGTCGACATCCTGCGCAAAGACGTAGGCGATCAAGGTGAATTGTTGATACTTACTGCGCAGCGCTTCGATGGCGCGCGATTTGCTTTCATCGTCAACTTTGAGAAGTTTAAAGTCATTGCCGTTGCTGAAGTTCATACGATACGAGCCATTCCAACCGAAACTCGTGTCATTATTCAAGTCGGTGGAAAAGCCCTTGGCTTGGAAATCATATTGGCCGAGTTTGAAATGTCCCCAGCTGACTTTCAAATAGCGTGCTGATTTAGCTGCCGCAATTTCTTGATCGATTTTCGGTTTCAGCGCGGTTTCGATATCATGTTTTTTGAATTCATCCGACGTCGTCACATAATCGCGAGAATAATTGACTAAAATCTGGCTGTAATCGACCGGCAAGCTCGACAACGCGCAATAGGTAAACATCAAACTGTTCTCATTGAGGTCCCTGTACTGATCGGCAGCCGTCGCAGGATTTCCTTTTGGTAAAGCATTGACTGTGGCTTGCTGTACCCCTTTTGGTGAGGTCGCATCGGCCAAGCTCGGTGCCGCTTTATCCGCCGCTGCCGTTGTCTCGGAAGTATTTTTCGAGCAGCCAACTATGCCGGCAACAAGCGCCATGCAGATAGCGATCAGTGTAGTTTTCTTAGTTGTCATCATCATGCTTTCATTAAAATTAAAACGCTTGATCTCAAGTATCAGGAGGCGCGGATTTACTCGGCGCTGGCCTTGGCCACGAGAAATTTTTTCAAACCCAAAAAGGCTAAATAGAGACAAGCCGGCACCGCCAAATAGGCACCCATGCCGATATGAATCGCTTGCAGGGTACTGGCCATCATCTGACTGATCATGTTGTTGAGCATAGGGTTGCTGCCGGCCGCCGCTGCGCTGGCTTTCAAACCGTCCTGTACGCCGGAATACAGTAGCACCGCCACTGTCAGCATCATCAGCAAAGGCAAGCAATTACCCAAGTGCGCGCGCGGATCTTTCCAAAACTGAGAAAAGAACGGTCCCAGTAATGAAAGAATGGCGAGAAAACCATACATGCCAGCACCGCCATTCGCTCCGCCTTGCAAGGCACCAAGCACGCCATCGCTCGAGCTGGCCACCACCGAGAGAATCTTCCAGAATGAAATGTTGGCAACCAAGCCTTGATAAATTTGAACCGTAACAATATTGAGAAAAAACCAGGAAATACCGATCAAACCGGTCGCAATCAAGATCGGCTTGCCAATGCGCGCAATGGCTTGGTCGACAACCGCAGCGCTTTTTTCTTTCGCTAAGGCCAAGGCCTTATCGGCTTGTTCTTTCGCCAGTTGATTATCACTGATGAGGTGAATACTGCTGATGGCCTTGGTTTCATCAAGTTCAAACTCAACCATTGCGCCGATCACTGGCGCGCCATCAGATTTCCATATTCCTTCGAGTTTGAATTCATATTGCGTGCCTTCAGAGCTGATTAAGCCTGAACCACTGTTTGCATCCCGCAGAATACGACCTCGTTGTTTCATCATTCGCCTTTTGTGTGTCTGTACAGATCGCATGGAATAGAAAGAAAACGGCCTGACCGAATCGGGCAGGTCGATGTCTTCCCCTATGGAAACTTACTGCGTAGGCAGTAAAGCTCAGCATTTTTATTGTAAAAAATGAATTGTATGTGCGAGCGCAGAGACACTCCATAGAACAGATGTTCCATGGAATGCTAAAAAAGACAGACGCCTTATGTTCCGGCGAGCGCTGATGGCATACGCATACTCAGCTGCCGTAGCGAAGTTGCATTACTTTCGCCAGTTCCGCCTTACCCGAAATGCCGAACTTCACATAGATACTGTGGGCTTGATTCCTGACCGTACTTGGCTGGCTGCCTAAGCGCTGGGCGATGGATTTGTAATTGTCATTATTTGCCAACATTTCGGCAATCAGCAATTCGGTCGGCGACAATTTTTCCAAGTTACTGGTTTTTTGGAAGCTGAGAAACAAGAAATGGTTTTTAACTTGTTTACGCACGGTAAAGTGGTTGCTGATGTAAATTTTCACTGAGCTTAAACGTAAATGGCTCAACAGCTTGGGCGGCAGAAACGGCGTCGCCCAGTCAGGAAAATCCTGCTGTAACAAGCTCACTGAGGTTTGGTCGATGAAATGCAAGACACCGGACAAGTTGCATATCGCTGTACCCACCAAACCGGAAGGATCGGGATTGCTGATACACAGTTGTCGATGTATCGAAAATGCCTGAAACACATGTGGCAAAAGCAGGTTGGCGATACGGTGATCTTGTTCGACGAATTCGGCCTGACTTTTACTCCGCCAAAGAGATAGAGTTTGGAAGCCGCTTTGCCGTGGCACGGGGAGTGCCATGGTCAAGGTTTGCAGACACGCGGTTTTTTTGCCATAGGCATACACGTTCGGCTTAACTTTGGCCTTGTCATCGAGCGACAACAATACGGCATTGCCCGGCTGATGCAGAGCTTGCGTCAACGCAGGATCGTCGCTGGACAGCTTACCGCCATCCTTGATGCTCTCACCTTGGATGTATTCTGCGCGGGCGCTCAACTTTTCTGCGGTGTCGATATTGTGCGCGACTGCCGCGATGAGTTTCACGCCTGCCGCTGAGTCCTGCGTGAAATCGCAAAAGCCGCTGGCATCAAATTGCAGCTCTTGTTTGATCAAGTTAAACGCCAGCCCGGAAAACTCGGCCATGTCAGCAGATTGGGCGGTTCGGTAAAGCTGTAAAACCAAATGATGTAGATGATCCAAAATAACACGCCCGCTATAAAAAACACAATAATCAATATTCTTGATATTAAAGCATTTTGTTTGCTTTGACGCAATTTTAATTTTAATTTTTGCATCAGATACGATGCTGTACTGAGGAAAACCTCAGCGTCGTATGGAACAACTAAATAGACCGACGCCAGCGACGCTGGAAGCGCATCTGGAAGGGCTTGCTATTTCCCTCCCATCGCCTTGCTCTTGGTGATATTGATGTGGTGATCTATACCCACTTGGAAACGCTGGCGCTTGCGTTCTTGTAGCGCTGGCAAGCTGCTATAAGACTACATTGAAACGCATTCAGCGCAGTCTCAATGCGACCTTGGCATGGCCTGGGTTATGGCGTGCTGCCGGTCGTACACTCGTCTCGCCAGCCGGTAGCAATTTAAAAATCGCAACATGCTCAGATAAAGTCGTCGCCAGCATTTGCAGACTCGCTGCCGAACCAGCCGCTTCCTCAACCATCGCGGCATTTTGCTGCGTCACTTGGTCCATTTGACTGATCGCTTGATGCACCTCGTCGATGCCGGTACTTTGCTCATCACTGGCGAGCATGATTTCACCCATGATGTCGGTCACCTTCTTCACACTACCGACGATCTCTTCCATGGTGCTGCCGGCTTCGGAAACGAGCTGACTGCCCATCGCACATTTTTCTACCGAATCACCGATGAGGGTCTTGATCTCTTTGGCTGCCGCGGCACTGCGTTGCGCCAAATTGCGCACTTCGCTGGCCACGACCGCAAATCCGCGCCCCTGATCGCCGGCACGTGCCGCTTCCACTGCCGCATTCAAGGCCAGAATATTGGTTTGAAAGGCGATGCCATCAATCACGCCAATAATATCAACGATTTTTTTCGCTGAGCTGTTGATCGACTCCATCGTGTCGACGACCCGCGCTACCACCGTCCCACCCTTGACGGCAACATCCGAAGCCGACTGCGCCAACTGATTGGCTTCTCTGGCATTGCCGGCATTCTGTTTCACGGTCGCCGTCAATTCCGTCATCGCCGCCGCGGTTTTCTCCAACACCAGCGCCTGTTGCTCGGTGCGCGCAGATAGATCCTGATTACCCAATGCGATTTCGGCCGAGCCGCTGTAAATCGCATCGGTGGTACTGCGCACCTGGCTCACGATATTCACCAAACTTGTGCGCATTTCGCTCATCGCCGCCAAGACACTGCTATTGTCATTGGCGGCCTTATGAATTTCCGCCGCCAAGTCGCCGGCCGCAATATTTTGCGCCACCGCACTGGCTTCGCGCGGCTCACCACCCATGGCCGCAGTAATGGTACGGGCAATGAAGGTCGCCACCAGGGTGCCGACTAACAGTGCACCGAGACACATCGACAGCATCAAGGTTTGAAAACCATTCGCGCTGGCGCGCGCCGCAGCCGATTCGACATGGTTCAAATTTTCTTCATAGTCGATGAGCTTGTTAATCCGCCCCAGCCATTCGACAAAGGCAGGTTTGGCTTCGTTCAGTAATAATTGCTTGGCTTGATCGGTGTCGCCCGATTGCCGTAGCAAGATTACCTTCGCGATCAATGGCATGGTGCGCGACTCGGTTTCTTTAATACTGCTCAAGATCTGCTTTTCATCATTACTGGGGGCATTCGAACTGCTGAAAATTGTGTCGAGTGGCCCGGCCGATTTTTCGTAATCGGCGCTCAGGCTGGCAATACGCTGCAACACCGTCCGCAACTCTTCATCACTCGCCACCAAGACCACATCGCGTAAGGCAATGGCACGATCATGGACGCTGCCACGAAAATTGATAGCGTAACGTTGTTTGACACTATTGACGTCACCGATCGTAATGAGTCCGCGGGAAATCGCATTGACTTGGGCAATGCCGATAATCGTGACGACGATCAGCAACGCCAAAATCAAACCAAAGCCGAGTCGGAGTTTGGCTTGGATGGAAAGTCCATTTGTTGTAGTGAAATTCATAATACGGTCCCAAAAAATGCTGAGCTGTTAACGAGATGATCTGGTCTGAAGTCGTAGCGATCGACATCACATGGCATGGTAAAAATCACGCAAGGACACGCGCAAAATATTTTATTTGCAAGACAAAGAAACACTGAAGTGAGGGGGCGGAACTAGACCTGGAAGAACCGGATGGTTCGCACTTAGACAAAGTGGACTGAGAGCGCAGGGTGTACGCTAACAATGATGAAATAAGCGAAGTTTTTTTAGATTTCTTCGGATCACACATATGGCGATGGTAAACCTGAAGTTTTTAAAAAGCCAGCCATTTATGGAAATACCGGAGGCAATCCGGTATCTTGTGGAAGCGCGCACAACAGAGGGTGGAAATCAATTTGTGTAGTTGACCACGAACGCCTCACTGGCATTCGTTTCGAGGCGCAGTGTTATTCATATCCAAGACGTTTTGCATTGCGTCTTAAATCAATGGCGTCCAGTTGGGACAAGCTCATCTCTCCTTGCTCCAAGCGGAACAGACGCATGGAATTATTCACCGATTCTGATTGAAATTGAAGTGATTGCGCAGCGGCCGACAGTTGCTCAACCAAGGCGGCATTTTGCTGGGTGAGCATATCCATGTGAGCGACGGCTTCATTGATTTGCGAGATGCTGAGTTTTTCTTCCAGCGCGCTGGAACTGATCGCGTCCAGCGCGGTGCTGACTTGCTGCACTGATCCCATGACATCATTCATCCGTATCGTCGCATCACTGGTTCGGACGCCGCCTTGCGTAACACGATTATCGGCTTCAATAATCAGGGTCCGAATCGATTTGGCCGCATCGGTAGTGCGCGCTGCCAAAGCTCTGACTTCAGCCGCCACGACCGCAAATCCGCGACCTTGATCGCCAGCATGTGCCGCTTCGACGGCCGCGTTGAGCGCCAATATATTCGTTTGAAAAGCTACCCCTTCAATCAGGGTGTTCATTTCACTGATTTTCTTGGACGAGGCACTGATACTCCCCATCGCTTCAGCGATCGATTTCACCGCTGCGCTACCTTCATTGCTGACGTTCGAGGCTGCATGGGCAAGCTCAGCGCCACGGCTAGCCGCCGAACTGCTTTGATGCACATGCGAAGTGATTTCCTCCATCGAGGCCGCCGTTTGCTCCAGACTGCTGGCTTGCGACTCGGTGCGGGCAGATAAATCGACGTTGCCCGCCGCTACTTCGCGAATTCCTATGGTTAAATTTGTAACTTCCGTGCGCACATCATGAACCACCGTTCTTAGGTTGAGCGACATTTGCTTCAAGGCCTGCTGCAATCTGCCAGCCATTCCCGCCGCATCCGTCGCAATTTCGTGTGCGAGATCACCGGAAGCCAAGCGATTGGCGTCCAACACCAATTGTTGAAGTGGTTTGACTGCAATTTGGCTGGTACCGAAATAGGCGATGGACGCAATACCGAGTACTACCAAACCATAGCCTGCATAGGGGAGGTTCAGCAGCGACAAAGCCGCCACCGCGCCAGCCGACAGCAATTGTATTGACAGCAACTGGCCCGCTGTTTCCAATTGAAAAATACCTAGCAAGCGCCCCAACAAATCCTTACGGACTACTTTTCCATGCCGTAACACATGTACGAGCTGTTTGCGTTTCGCTTCGCCCCTCATCAAGGTATATAAGCGCTCAGCCTCGCGGACTGCGGCCCTGCTTGGCTCCGACCGAACGGAAAGAAAACCGGTAATCCGGTTTCCATCCAGCATAGGTGTCGCGTTAGCCTGAACCCAATAAAAATCGCCGGATTTGCGGCGATTTTTTACCATGCCAGACCAGGGCAAGCCAGCCTGAATAGTTGCCCACATATCCCTGAATGCTTCCTCCGGCATGTCTGGGTGCCGCACCATATTATGTGGCTGCCCTAATAATTCGCTGGCCTGAAACCCGCTCAATTCGATAAATGCTTGATTGCAATAGGTGATTCTGCCTTTAAGGTCGGTGACCGATACCAAGGTCAAGCCGGATGGGAAAGGGTATTCATGCGTGCTGACAGGTAAGTTGGCTAACATAACGGGGTTTTATACTCTCAAGTAATAAGAACAACTTAATGGATCGTCGCAAGCGACGATGGAAAAGACTCTGGAAGGGGTTTGTAATGGTCTAATGTTTACGGACACCTCAATAGGAGGAATAATTACCTAAACGAGGAAAATAAAGATGACTGGGAA